>CAMLLF010000001.1 GCA_946480705.1 uncultured Lysobacteraceae bacterium
ACGATCCGTCATCCCGCCATCGCGGAGCTTGTCACTCGCGCGCTCGCGGGCGAGGCGCAGACGTTCGAGATGCGCCGGCGCGATGTTGTTGACGAGGGCAATCTCCGGCCGCGCGATCGCGGCGAGATAGGCGATGTCGCCCGGCTTGCCGGCACCCATCTCGAGCACGGCGAACGCGGTTTCCGGCGGCAGCGCGAGCAGGGTCAGCGGCAGGCCGATCTCGTTGTTGTAGTTGCCCTGGGTCCAGTGCGTGACGCCGTGCAGCGCAAGGATCGACGCGGTCAGCGTCTTGACCGTGGTCTTGCCGTTGGAGCCGGTGATGCCGATCACGCGCGCATCGCTGCGCGCACGCACCGCGGCGGCGAGATCGCCGAGCGCGCGTTCCGTGTCGGCGACGACGATCTGCGCGAGCGGCACGTCGACCTTGCGCGCGACGAGTGCCGCGGCCGCACCGGCCGCGCGCGCCGCATCGAGGAAATCGTGCGCATCGACGCGTTCGCCCTTGAGTGCGACGAACAGATCGCCCGCGCGCAGCGCGCGCGTGTCGGTGGCGACGCCATGCACGTCGGCGTCGGCGCCGCTCAGGCGTCCGCGCGTCCAGACCGCGATTTCGGCGAGGCGCAGATTCAGCACGCGCACCTCGCGACAATAAGAGCGGGCGGCGCGGACGACCGGTCCTCGCGGACCGGGAGCGTCCGCGCCGACGCCGCCGGGGCAAACGTGCGAAAGGCGCCGCGAGTCGCGGCGCCGCTGCGGGTTGCGGGGAGAAGGATCGGCGTCATTCCGGTACGCCTTCCTCGTCGTTCGTGGCACCCGGTTCGTACTCGGGCGCGGCATCGCCGGCCTGCACCGGCGCCCAGTTGCCGGCGCCGTCGGCGTACCACTTCTCCACATTGTCGGGCGGCACGTCGAGCAGGCGCAGCGCGCCGTCCATGACGCGGCTGAACGCCGGCGCGGCGACCATGCCGCCGGTATAGGCGCCCTTCGGATCGTGGATCACCACGACGCCGACGAGACGCGGACTGCTCGCCGGCGCGAGCCCTGCAAACGTGGAAATGTAGCGGCTGTCGTAGCCGCCGGCGACGGCGCGGCGCGACGTGCCGGTCTTGCCGGCGACGCGATAGTTGCGCACGGCCGCGCGCAGGCCGGTGCCGCGCGGCGTGATGACGGTTTCGAGCATGGTCACGATGGTCTGGGCGAGCGCGGGGTCGAGCACTGCGCGCTCGGGGTTCTGCGCGCCTTTGACGAACGTCGGCGCGCGCAGGCGACCGCCGTCGGCGAGCACCGCATAGGCCTGCGCGAGCTGCAGCGGCGTCACGTTGAGGCCGTAGCCGTAGGACAGCGTGGCTTTCTCCACGACGCCCCAGCCCTTGGCCGGCGGCAGCACGCCGGGCGCTTCGCCCGGAAAGCCGCTGCCGGTGCTTTCGCCGAAGCCGACGCGCTTGAACATGTCGTAGAGATGTTCGTTCGACAGCGACAGCGCGATCTTCGCCGCACCGACGTTGCTCGAGCGCGTCAGAACGCCGGTCACGTCGAGCAGTCCCTTGTTGCTGGTGTCGCGGATGATGTGGCCGGCGAGCGGCATCGTGCCCGGCGTCGTGTCGATCGGCGTGTTCGGCTTCCACTTGCCGCTTTCGAGCGCCGCGGCGATCGTGAACGCCTTCATCGTCGAGCCGGGCTCGACGACGTCGGTCAGCGCGCGGTTGCGACGGATCGAAGTGTCGCCGTTGTTGACGGCGTTCGGATTGAACGAGGGTTGGTTCACCGTCGCGAGGATTTCGCCGTTGCGCGCATCGAGCACGACGATCGATCCCGACGTCGCGCCATGTTCGAGCAGCGTGCGCTTGAGCTCGCGATAGGCCAGCGACTGGATGCGGCGATCGATCGACAGCGTCAGGTCCCGGCCCGGCTGCGGTTCGCGCAGCAGTTCGACGTCCTCGACGACATGGCCGAGCCGGTCGCGGATCACGCGCTTCGCGCCGGGCTTGCCGGCCAGCCATTCGTCGAACGCGAGCTCGAGCCCTTCCTGGCCGCGATCGTCGATGTTCGTGAAACCGAGCACGTGCGCCATCACCTCGCCGCTCGGGTAATAGCGGCGGAATTCGCGCTGCGCGCTGACGCCGGGGATCTTGCGGTCGAGGATCAGCCTGGCGTCATCGGGATTCAGATGACGCTTGAGATAGAGAAATTCCTTGTCGGCGCGCTGATCGAGCTTCTGCCGCAGCACGGCCTCGTCGATGCTCAACGCCTCGGCGAGTTCCGGAATGCGGCCGGCATGCTGCAGCAGTTCCTGCGGATTCGCCCAGATCGACTCGACCGGCGTGGAGACGGCCAGCGGTTCGCCGTTGCGGTCGAGCACGGTGCCGCGCGACACCGCGATCGGGACGTCGCGCAGGTAACGCGCGTCGCCCTGTTCCTGATAGAAGTCCTTGCGCAGCACCTGCAGGTCGACCGCACGCACGACGAGGCCGGTGCCGGCCAGCGTCAGCAACATCAGCACGGCCGAAAGACGCGCCTTCAGATTCACCGGCGGACGCGCACGCGTGGCCGCGCGCAACACCGCGGCAGCGCTGCTGCGCGGAGCGGCTTCGGCGAATTCGCGCGGGCGGGGCGGCCTGTTCATCAGCGGCGCACGATCACCACGTCGGCGGGATCGACCGAGTCCATGCCGAGCTGGCCGCGCGCGACCTGCTCGATGCGGTTGGGCTCGGCCCAGGTCGACTGTTCCAGCTGCAGCCGGCCGTACTCGAAATTCATCTCGTCGCGCTCCTTGTTGAGCCGGGTCAGCTCGATGAACAGCACGCGGCCTTCGTGGCGCTGGTAGACGACGCCGATCGCGCTTGCGATGTCGGCGAGCAGCAGCAGGGCGAACAATGCGAATCCGATGCGCTTCATGCGGCGCTCTCCGGAAGGCGTTCGGCCACGCGTAGCACGGCGCTGCGCGCGCGCGGGTTGCGTTCGATCTCCTCGGCACCCGGCAGATGTGCGCTGCCGAGCGCACGCAGCGTCAGCGGCGCATGAACCGGCGGCGGCAGGCCGCGACGCGACGGCGGCGGCTGCGACTGCGCGCGGATGAACTGCTTGACGATGCGGTCTTCGAGCGAGTGGAAGCTGATCACGGCGAGCCGCCCGCCCGGCCGCAGGCGGCGCACCGCGCCGGCCAGTCCGCGTTCGAGCGCATCGAGTTCGCCGTTGACGGCGATGCGCAGCGCCTGGAAGGTCCGCGTCGCCGGATGTTTGCCCGGCTCGCGCTTGGGCACGGCGCGCGCGCAGAGGTCGGCCAGTTCGGCGGTCGTGCGGATCGGCTGACCTTCGTCGCGGCGCTCGACGATCCAGCGCGCGATGCGCCGGCTCATGCGCTCCTCGCCGTAGGCATAGAGCACGTCGGCGATCTGCGTTTCGGACGCGCGCGCGAGATATTCCGCGGCGCTTTCGCCCTGACTGGTGTCCATGCGCATGTCGAGCGGGGCGTCGGCCTGGAAGCTGAATCCGCGCTGCGGATCGTCCAGCTGCGGCGACGACACGCCGATATCGAGCAACACACCGTCCACACCGCCCTCCGTCGCGTCCCAGTCGGCCAGATCGGCAAAGCTGCCGTGACGTACCTGTACACGCGGGTCCTGACCGAATTCGGCACGCGCCATGGCAATCGCCTGCGGGTCGCGGTCCAGCAGCAACAGGCGCCCCCCGGCACCCAGCCGTTTCAGCACCTCGCGCGCATGACCGCCGCGACCGAAGGTGCCGTCGAGGTAGACGCCGTCGGGCTTCACGGCCAGCGCGTCCACCGCTTCCGCCAACATGACCGGGACGTGCCTGAGCGTGTCCTGCTTCACCCTGCTCCACCCCGATCCGTAAATTCCGCTACAACTTCAGGTTCATCATCGCGTCGCTGATCTCGTCCTCGCCGATGGTCTGGCGGATCTTCGCGAGGTGCGCCTGCTCGCTCCACAACTCGAATTTCGTTCCCATGCCGAGCAGCACCGCCTTCTTCTCGATGCCGGCCGCCATGCGCTGGCTCGCCGGTACGAGAACGCGCCCGGCACTGTCGGGCTCGACGTGGGCCGCGGCACCGACCAGCTTCATCTGCAGCGCGCGGTGCACGGCCTTGACGTTGGGCAGCGCGTTCACCTGGTCGCGCACGGTTTCCCACTCGTTGAGCGGGAACAGCCACAGACAACCGGTCTCGAAGGGGTTGTAGGTGAACACCAGGCGCCCGGCCGACAGACCCGAAATCAGCTCGCGATAAGCCGTCGGCACGGCGAGCCGACCCTTGTCGTCGATCGTGATGGCGGTCTCGCCCTGAAACATGCCCCAGTGTCCTTCCCCACAAATTCCCACCAATTCACACCGGCGCCCACACTAGTCTCAGCCCCTGAGACTGTCAAGGAGAATTTCCGTTACAGATCAATGGGGTTGTCACTGTTTGCGTTGATTTCAGGCGTTTTCTAAGCAAACCCACTCAGCGCATTGAATTCCAAAGAAATTCATGGGTTCACAGTGTCGTTACGTTGCTGAACGCCACGGCTCAGCCCGACAGGTACGTACAGTCGTGCGCGCAGCGTTCCGTGTCGGCGCTCACAGAGTCTGGTCGCCGCCGGTTCAGGCACCCCGGGACCACGCCGATCGCGCCCGGTCCGCCCGGCGTCGCGCCGGCACGTGACAGGCGGCACGCCCGTTTCCCGCTTCGCGCGATTGTCGCCGTCATGAAAATCGCGCAATGTATCCAAATCACAGTTGCGCACTGTGATACCCGAGTCGACTCCAGCCACCCCCTGGGAGATCCGCCATGAGTGCTCGTCTGCAGCAATGGTTGTTCGGTGCCGCCCTGATGTTTTTCGGCAGCGCGGCTTTCGCACAGACCCCGTGCGACGCCAACGCAAGCTGGTTCACGAACCCGAGTTTCCCGACCACCATTCCCGGCGGCGGCACCAACGACTGCCAGTTCCATCAGTTCGCCTGGCAGGCTTTCGCCGACCTCGTGCAGCCCGCCGACGGCGGCCGCGAATTCGAGACCTGGATGCCGGAATACGGCATTTTCGTACCGGCCGGCACGCCGGTGACACCCTGGGGCGAGCAGCCCAGCGCGCCGTGTTCGGCTAGTCCGAAGGCCGCTGCCGCCGACGCGAAGAAACTGTTCCTGCGCCCGCGCGTCCCCAAGGGTGCAGGCGTCGACGGCGGCTCGGATCAGCAGGCGACGGGTGATCCGCTGTACGACCAGAACAAGAACGTCGTGTACTACAGCATGTGGGTCAACAAGACCGAGTACGACTTCATCACGACCTGCGACTTCAACAACACGACCTGCATCACGTCCGCACCGACGTCGACGGCATTGCCGGCCGGGTCGGTCGAACTCAAGGCCGCGTGGCGCACGTTCACGAACAAGGTTCCAACGGACATGTACGTGATCAAGGGCGTCGTCGGTACGGACTGCCAGCCGGTCGTACTCGGTCTCGTCGGCTTCCATGTCGTCGTCAACACGCAGGATCATCCGGAATTCATCTGGGCCACGTTCGAGCACAACTCCAACGCACCGGACTGCACGAACCCGCAGAAGGCACCGGCCAGCGGCTGGTCGTTCAACAACCCGAGCTGCAGCACGGCCGACTGCCCGCCGAACAAGACCAAGGTCAATCCGACCCAGGTCTGCCGCGTCGCGCCGCAGGGCGGCGGTTCGACCGACAACACCAGCGCGATGATTGCGCTGAATGCGTCGGTGCTGTCGACCTTGCAGGGACTGATAAAACAGTCGCCGACGAAATACGGCGACATGGCGGTCTGGCAGAACTACCAGATGACCGGAAACCTCTGGACCGTCGGCGGCGCGCTGCCGCCGTCGGCGACGAATTTCGCGGGCTCCAAGGAAAACGCGAACACGACGCTCGAAACCTTCATCCAGGGCAACGGCAACAACTGCTTCACCTGTCATACGCAGAAGCAGTTCGTCAGCTCGACGAAGGGGCCGATGGGCTTCCCGACCGGCGCGCCGGCCAATTTCAGCCATCTCTGGGGCTTCTCCCAGCAGACCGGCGGCTGCGGCAACGGCAAGGGCCCGCTGCCGGCAGCCTGCCCGATCAAGAACGGCAATACCGCGAGCCTGACCGACCAGGCGAAGCAGGCGGCCAAGGACAAGGTGAAGGAGAAGAAGTAGAGGTTGGCAGGTAGGAACTAGTGGAAAATCGCGCCTTGCGGCGCAGGAGAGAATATGGAGGAGTGAGAAACGAATGGGCTGGGCCTTCTCTCGTTTCTCACTCCTGACTACACTCGCCTTCCATGCGGTAATAAGCGACGACCTCGCCCTTGAGCTTGATCGTCATCGGATTGCCGCGGCGATCGCGCGCGCGGCCGGCCGGAACGCGGATCCAGCCTTCGCTGACGCAGTATTCCTCGACGTCCTGGCGCTCGGCGCCGTTGAAGCGGATGCCGATGCCGCGCTCGAACGCGGCGGCGTCATGGAACTTGCTGCGCGGATCGGCGTCGAGGCGGTCGGGAGGCGTGTCGGTGGTCATCGAAGCGGGGTCCTGGGCAAAGCGCGGATGATAACCGCGTGCGACGCAACCCGTGGCGCCGGCTTCGCTCGGGCCTATGTCGACGCCATTCGTATCAGCCTCGTCCGCTGCGGTCGCACCCTCGGGCATCCGGTTCGGCAACTAGTCGCCGTAGACCCATTGCGCGAACAGCGCGGACAGGTCGCGCCCGCTTGCTGCTTCCATCGCGCGCTGGAAATCGACGCTCGTCACGACGCCGCCGGCATGGCGGCGAGCGAAAGCGCGCATGCCGTCCCAGAAGATCGTTTCTCCCAGATCCTCGCGCAAGTGCGCGAGAAAAAGCGCTCCCTTGCTGTACTGCACCGCGCGGCGCGTTCCCAAGGACGGATACGTGCCCGACCAGGCAAGCGGCTTGTCGAACCCGGCCGCGCGTGCCTTGTCGATCCGCTGACGCGCCCGGTCCAGTTCCTGTTCGTAGGCGGCGCGACCGAACGCATGCTCCTTCCATGCGGCGCCCATGAACGTCGTGATGCCCTCGTTCAACCAGAAATCGCTCCACGACTCGCAGGTAACGAGGTTTCCCCACCACTGATGCGCCATCTCGTGCGCGATGGCCCAGGCAGTCGCGGGCTCCTGCCGCTCGCGCTCCAGCTCCTCTTCGCCGATCAGAGAAAACGTCGCGGCCTCCTGCGCTTCGCGCCCAGGCACGAGCAATTGCACATAGCGGCGATCGGGCACGGCGATACCGGCCTTGCCGGCCAGGAACCGCGCGATGGAAGGCGTGTGGACGAAGACCTCGCTCAGATTCCTGTTTTCTCCTGTCGCGTCCAGATAGACGAACTCCCCCACGTCGGTCCGAATCGAACGCCTCGGAAAATGTCCCGCGGCGAACCCGAACAGATAGGAAGAATAGGGACGCGTGGATCGCCATCGATGACGCTCGCTGCCGTCGCGCAGACGCTGGAGTGGCAGCGCGCGGCCAACACCCAGCGACGTCGCACCGGCCGGAAGCCGCAGGTCGAGCGAAAAGTGCGCCTTGTCGCCGGGCGCGTCCTGCAGGCAGACCATCCAGTCGCAGGCGAAATAGCTGGTGTAGAGCCCGGCCTTCGTCAGCGTCACGCCTCGCGCGGGAACGCCGCTGATCGCGAACGACAACGTGGCCGTCGCACCTTTGCCGAGCGCGCGGGGCAGTTCGAACACCACGCCGGCGGCGCTGCTGACCACCTTGACCGGCCGGCCATCCAGGCGCGCCGCACCGACCTGCAGCGCGCTGGCCGAAAACGTCAGTGCCTTCAGCGCATCCGCGGTGCTCCGGAACGTGATGGTTTCCGATCCGGAAAGTGCGGTCGTCGCGAGCGCCGGATGCAGCGCGACGTGGTAACGCTCGACATCGAAGCCCGGCCCGGCCGCGGGTATCGGCGCCTGTCCCGCGGCGGCCGAAGCGATCGCCAGCGCAACCGCGGCCATGCCTGTCCGGCCTCCCTGGCCGATCGGCTTTCCGGCTGAATCCATGGGGGCGACATCGCGCATTCGATCGGTCCTTTACGCGTGATCGCCACGGCTCAGCGCCTCCAGCAACGCGCGGCCTTCCCAGCGCCGCGGACCGCCCTGCTCGGCTGCATGGACGAGCGCGACGAGTCTCGCGTTCACCGGCGCGCTGCGGCCGATACGCTCGGCCAGCGCGACGATTTCGCCGTTGATCCAGTCGACTTCCGTCGCGCGCTGCGCCTGAAGGTCTTCCCACATCGATGAGCGCGCGAGCGGATCGATGGCGAGCATGCCGGCGGCGATCACGCGGAACAGGACATCGGGCAGCGCCAGCACGCGCGGGATCCAGTGCGGCGGCACGCGCGTCAGCTGCGCCGGACCGATGCCGGCCGCGGCAAGGACGTCCAGCCCTTCGCGCTGCGCGAGCGCAAGGCAGCGCCGGTAGGCGCGCTGCGACAGCTGCGTCTTCAGCGGCAGATCCGACAGCGCGTTGATCGGGTTGTTGAGGTTCAGCAGCAGCTTCGCCCACTGCACCGGGCGCAGGTCGTCGTGCTGCACCAGCGGCAGGCCGGCGCGCGCGAACGCCGGTGCGAATGCATCGAGCCGCGCGTGACGCTCGACCTCGAGTTCGCCTTCGGTGCCCTGATGAAACGCGCCGTCGCCGCGCTGCACGACGTTGAACGGCACCATGCCGGCGAGCACCGTCTGCGCCGGCAGCGACGCGCGCAGCGTGCCGGCATTGCCGATGCCGTTCTGCAGGCTCACGACAACGGCATCGTCGCGCAGCGTGCCGGCGAGTTCCTGCGCCGCGCCGGCAGTGCCGGCCGACTTCACCGTAACGAGCACGAGGTCGGCGTGCGCCGCCGCAGCGGCCGTCGTCGCGTAGGTGAAGCGGCCGGAACCCAGCGTCGCCGAATAGCCGCGATAGTCGGTGACGGTGAGCCCGTGCGCGGCGAGTTCGCGTGCGAGGCGTTCGCGCCCGATCAGCACGACCGCGGCACCCGCCGCGGCCAGACGACCGCCGACATAGCAGCCGATGCTGCCCGCTCCCATGACCGCGATCTTCGTCACGCCGCCTCCGTTCCGCATGCCCGCGCGATAGTCCGGCGCGCTCAGACCAGCGCGCGCGAATGATGCGCCATGTGTTCGCCGATGAAGCTCGCGATGAAGTAATAGCTGTGGTCGTAGCCCGCGTGCCGGCGCAACTGCAGCGGATGCGCGGCGTCGCGGCAGGCCTGCTCCAGCAGTTCCGGCCGCAACTGCGTGGCGAGGAACTCGTCGGCCTCGCCCTGATCGACGAGCAGCGGCAGGCGCTCGGCCGCGGTCGCGACCAGCGCGCACGCGTCCCAGTTCCGCCACGCGGCGCGGTTGGTGCCGAGATAGGCCGCGAACGCCTTTTCGCCCCAGGGCACCTGCGACGGCGCGACGATCGGCGAGAACGCCGACACGCTGCGATAGCGGCCCGGATGGCGCAGCGCGAGCACGAGCGCGCCGTGGCCACCCATCGAGTGGCCGCTGATCGCGCGTGCCGCCGTGACCGGGAAGCGCGCCTCGACGAGCGCCGGCAGTTCGTTCGCGACGTAGTCGTGCATGCGGTAATGTGCGGCCCACGGTGCCTGCGTCGCATCGACGTAGAAGCCCGCGCCCTTGCCGAGGTCGTAGCCCTCGGCGTCGGCGACCGCATCGCCGCGCGGACTCGTGTCGGGCGCGACGACGACGATGCCGTGTTCCGCGGCGTAGCGCTGCGCATTCGCCTTCGTGATGAAGTTCTGTTCCGTGCAGGTCAGGCCGCTGAGCCAGTACAGCACGGGGCACGCGCGCTCGCGCGACTGCGGCGGCAGGTAGATGCCGAATCGCATCGCGCAGCCGAGCACGGACGCGTCGTGCTGCCAGACTTCCTGCACGCCGCCGCAGCTCGCGTGCGCTTCGATTCGCTGCATGGGTGCCCCGTCAGTAGTGGATGACCGTGCGGATCGACTTGCCTTCGTGCATCAGGTCGAACGCTTCGTTGATGCGCTCCAGCGGCAAGGTGTGCGTGATGAACGGATCGAGCCGGATCTCGCCGCTCATCGCCTGCTCGACCATGCCCGGCAACTGCGTGCGGCCCTTGACGCCGCCGAAGGCCGTGCCGCGCCAGACGCGGCCGGTCACGAGCTGGAACGGCCGCGTGCGGATTTCCTGGCCGGCGCCGGCGACGCCGATGATGACGCTCTCGCCCCAGCCCTTGTGGCAGCACTCGAGCGCGGCGCGCATCACCTCGACATTGCCGATGCATTCGAAGCTGAAGTCCACGCCGCCGTCGGTCAGCGCGACGATGACGTCCTGGATCGGCTTGTCGTGATCCTTCGGATTGACGCAGTCGGTCGCGCCCATCTCGCGCGCGAGCGCGAACTTGCCGGGATTCGTATCGATCGCCAGGATGCGGCCGGCCTTGGCCTGCACCGCGCCCTGGATCACCGCGAGTCCGATGCCGCCGAGGCCGAACACGGCGACGCTATCGCCGGGCTTGACCTTCGCCGTGTTGTGCACGGCGCCGATTCACCTTGGCCAGCGAGACCTCGGGCACGACGGTGTATTCGCTGAAGGTGCTGCAGCCCATGTAGTGGTAGATCGGCCGGCCCTCGTAGGAGAACCGCGTCGTGCCGTCGGGCATGAGGCCCTTGCCCTGCGTCGCGCGCACCGCCTGACACAGGTTCGTCTTTCCCGATTTACAGAATTTGCATTCGCGGCATTCGGCCGTGTACAGCGGAATCACATGATCGCCGGGCGCGACGCTCGTGACTCCCTCGCCGACCTCGACCACGACGCCGCCGCCTTCGTGCCCGAGCACCGCCGGAAAGAGCCCTTCGGGGTCGTCGCCCGACAAGGTGAAGGCATCGGTGTGGCAGACGCCGGTCGCATGGATCTTCACGAGC
Source organism: uncultured Lysobacteraceae bacterium (assembly GCA_946480705.1). The sequence continues at coordinate 10,892 of CAMLLF010000001.1, forward strand.
ACTTCGCCCTTGCGCGGCGGGGCGACGTCGATCTCGACGATCTGCAGCGGCTTGCCTGCTTCGAAGGCCACGGCGGCACGGCTTTTCATGGGACGGTCTACTCCGGTTGCACGAATGGCCGGACGAGCCGCAGCGGCGGCCCGGGATGGCTATTTCAGGTACGAACGGACCAGCGAGACGACGTCGTCGACGCGCTCCTGCCGCAGTCTGGCCGATGCCGCCGGCTGGCCGAGCTCTTCGCGCAGATGGCTTTCGAGCACCTGCGCCATGAGCCCGTTGACCGCGCCGCGCAGCGCGGCGATCTGCTGCAGCACCGCGGCGCACTCGGCGCCCTGGTCGAGCGCGCGCTGCAGCGCGTCGATCTGGCCGCGGATGCGGCCGACGCGGGCGAGCACGCGTTTCTTCTCGGCGGGCGAATGCGGCATCGATCGGATCCGTAGGATACTGGGGTACAGTATCTGCTGGCCTTGGCGATTACCAGCGCCGGTGAGTCGTCTGCGCTCAGGCGGACGCGGCGAATTCGCGCAGGCGGCCGTCGACGCCGGCCGTGATCGCCGCGATGCGCTCGCGATCGGCCGGCATGAAGCCGTCGTCGTAGTAGTCGGGCAAGGTCAGCCGGCCGCGCCAGCCGGAGACGAGCCGTTCCGCCGGCTCGGCGGCGAGCCCGACGTGGCCGGCGATACGCGCGAGACCGGCCGCCGGATCGGCGCAGAGGGATTCGTAGTGGACGAGCAGGCAGGCCCGGCGCAGGCCCGCGTCGCGCTCGAGGCCGTCGAGCACCGAACCATAGACCTCGCGCCATTGCAGCGCATAGGCCGTCACCGCGTCGCCGGCGTCCCAGGCCGCGCGTATCGCCCGCGCCGCTTCGGCATCGCCGCAATGCTGCACGCGTTTTTGCGGGCCGAACTCGAAATGGCCGCGCTCGGCAAGCTGCCGGCCTATGCGCGGATCTTCGGCGGCCCAGCGCCGGAACCAGAGATCCTGCTTGATCAGCGAGGCGATCTGCGCCTGCGGCGCGCGCGCTGCGACCAGAAAGCGGGCGTCCGGCCACAGTGCGTGCAGATAGCCCAGGCGCAGCGCGTTGTAATTGCCCTTGCAGAGATAGCGCCGGCCGCCGCGCACGGTCAGCAGCTTGCGCACCTGATCGCGATAGAAACGGTCGAACGCGGCGTCGCGCCGCGTGCCGTCCAGGCGCTGATCGACGCCTTCGTCGTGGCGCGCCGGAAAGAACGCCTGCCAGAAACATTCCTCGAACGCCTCGGGGCTATCCGGTCCGACGAGAAGCCGGTCGCGATGGGCGCGCTCGACCGGCGCCATGGCCGGCAACGGCAGGCGGCGGCGCAGCGCGTTCCACCAGTAGGGCAGCCATTGCAGCGGATAGTCGCTGTAGCGCCAGGAGACGAAATCCGGCAGGCCGGCCAGCATTTCCAGCAGCACGGTCGAACCGGAGCGCGCGAGACCGCAGACGTAGACCGGCCGCTCCAGCGGGGTCTGTGCGATCTCGTCGGCGACGCTGCCGGTCTCCATGCGAGCCAGCGCGCGCAGCACGTGCGGGAAGCGCGCGGCGAAGGCTCCGGCCCAGCGTTGCAGCGGCGGCGGCGGTGGTGGAAAGGTACTGGTCGACATGGCGGCCGCCGAGTGTAGAGCGCCGCCGACGGAAACACCCGAAGGCCGCGAATCCGCGGCCTTGGCGCCCTGCTAGACTCGGCCGCCTGACTCGTCTCGGGAAGAGGGAATGATGCGCGGTCTCGTGTTTTTCGTGCTGCTGCTCACCGCCTGCGCGGCACAGGCCTACATAGGCCCCGGCGCGGGCGTGAGCTTTTTCGGTTCGCTCTGGGCCATCGTCATCGGCGTCGCGCTGAGTCTCGCGGCCGTGCTGATCTGGCCGGTGCGCTGGGCGCTGCGGCGCCTGCGCCGGCGCGGACCACGGACGCCGGCGACTTCCGACCGCGACGCATGAGCAGAGCTGGTCCGGGCGCCGCCTTACTCGCCGCGCTCTGCCTGCTCGCCGGCTGCGGCGGCGACGGGCCGCCACGCGCACCGGCCACCCAGCGCACCATCGTCATCGGCTTCGACGGACTGGACCCGGCACTGACCGAACGCTGGATGGCCGACGGCAGCCTGCCGCACTTCGCCGCACTGCGCGGACGCGGCCGCTACCAGCGCCTCGCCACGAGCAATCCGCCGCAGTCGCCGGTGGCCTGGGCCAGTTTCGCGACCGGCACCGATCCCGGCGAGCACGGCATTTTCGATTTCCTGCGCCGCAAGCCGGGCAGCTACGAGCCGGACTTCAGCATCGCCGAGTTCGCGGCACCCGAGCCGGTCGAGCTGCTCGGCATGAAACTGACCCTGGGCGACCCGCAGTTGCGCAACCGGCGTCACGGCCAGCCGCTGTGGCTCGCTGCCGAAGCCAGGGGCGACCGGGCGACCGTACTGCGCGTGCCTGTGACGTATCCCCCCGACCCGGTGAACCGGATGATCGCCGGCATGGGCGTGCCCGACCTGCTCGGCACGCAGGGCACCTATACGCTGGTCGCCACGCGTCCGCTGCCGAACGCCGAGAACGGCGGTCGCGTGCTGACCGTGCCGATCGGCGAAGACGGCGCGGTAAAGACCCATCTCGACGGCCCGCCCGATCCCTGGAGCAGCAGCAACGCGGCGCTGCAGGTGCCGCTGCTGTTGACCGCGAGCGGCGACGGCGCGCAGCTCACGCTGGGCGCGACCACCATGCCGCTGGCCGCGGGCCGGTGGTCGGACTGGATACGGCTGCGCTACAGCGCCGGCCTGCTTGGTTCGGTGAAGGGCATGACGCGCGCCTATCTCGTCGAAGGCTTTCCGCGGCCGCTGCTCTACCTCGCGCCGATCCAGGCGGACCCGGCCGATCCGGCCCTGCCGATTTCCTCGCCGCCGGACTATGCGGCCGAGCTGGAGCGGCGCATCGGCACCTACCACACCCTGGGCATGCCCGAAGAAACCTGGGCGCTGAATCAGGGTCACCTCGGCGAACAGGCCTGGCTGGACATGGTGGCCACGACCCTGCGCGAGGGCGAGGCCATGCTCTACGATGCGCTGGATCGTCGCGACAGCGAACTGGTCGTGAAGGTGTTCGTGCAGACCGACCGGGTCAGCCACATGTTCTGGCGCGGCCTCGACCCGGCGCATCCGCTGCACGCGGCCAGCAGCGAGACCGCACGCGCGGCAATCCCGAACATCTACCGCGAGGCCGACCGGGTGCTCGGCGAAACCGTGCGCCGGCTCGGCCCAGGCGACCGCCTGATCGTGCTTTCGGACCATGGCTTTGCCGCGTTCCGTGCATCTGAATCGCTGGCTGGTCGAAAAGGGCTACATGACGCTCAGGTCCGGCGCCGATCCCGCCGCGCCGCTGTTCGCCTCGGTCGACTGGTCGAAGACGCGCGCCTACGCGCTCGGCCTCAACGGCATCTACGTGAATCGCCGCGGGCGCGAGCCCCAGGGCATCGTCGCCGACGCCGACGCGGCCGGGCTCAAGCAGGAACTCGCTGCCGCGCTGGCCGCACTGCGCGATCCGGCCGACCAGGCCGCGGTCGTGCTCGAGGTGTCCGACGCCGCCGCGATCTACTCCGCGGCGCAGCGCGATACCGCGCCGGACCTGCAGGTCGGCTATGCGCCGGGCTATCGCGCCTCCTGGCAGACCTCGCTGGGCGCGATACCGGCCAGCCTGATCGAGGACAACCGCCAGTTCTGGAGCGGCGACCATTGCATCGCGCCGCAGGCCGTGCCAGGTGTGCTGTTCACGTCGTTCACGCCGGCGCAGCCCGTCTCCGGCATCGCTGACGTCGCCGCGCTGATCGCCGCACAGCCGGCTGCCGCGCCGTGACCGGCCTGCTCGACCTGCCGGCGCGGCTGCTGGCCATCGTCGACGAGCCGCTGGCCGCACTGCTGCCGGCGGCGCTGCGCGTGCTGCTCTGGGGCGCGCTGGCCGGCGTCGCCGGCATGGCGATCTACCGCTTCCTGTCGCCGCAGCGCCGTCTGGCCGCGCTCAGGCCCGAACTGCGCCACGCGCAACGCATGCTGGCCGATTACGACGGCCCGCTGGACGGCCTCTGGCCGCTCGTCGGGCGCCAGTTCCGCCTGGCCTTCGGCCAGCTCGGGCTGGTCTTGCTGCCGTCACTGCTGGCCGGCCTGCCGGTGATCCTGCTGTGGACCGGCATGGCGCTGCGCTTCGACAGTCTGCCACCGGCCGCCGGTACGCCGGTGCGCGTGCGCCTGGAACCTCCGCCGGCCGCGCGCCACGCGCCGCACTGGGAGCCGGGCCATCTCGTGCCCGACGCCGATGGTGCCGTCCTGCTGCCCTGGCCCGGCGACGGCGATCAAGTCCGCCTGATTGCCGCCGACGGCCGCGAGTGGCTGCGGATCAGCCACACGACGCGGAACGTCAGCGTCAAGCCGAGCGCCTGGGACTGGCTGTCGGCCAGCTACTCGACGCTGGCGGCGGACCAGCCGGTGCAGATGCTTACCGCCGAACTGCCGCCGCGGCGCTTCCTGCCGGGACTGCCGGCCTGGCTCAGCGGCTGGGAAGCGCTGTTCCTGACCGCGACAATCGCCGCGTCGCTGATCTGCAAGTGGCGCTGGAAGGTGCTATGAGCCCGACATCGCGTCATCGTCGCCGCTATTTCGCCGCTGCCGGCATCGTCGCCACGCTCGCGCTGGGGCTCGGCCTGCTCGTGTCGCGACGCGAAACCGCGCCGGACTGCGGCAGTGTTCCGGTGCTGCTGATCACGGTGGATACCTTGCGTGCCGACGCCCTGTCGGCGCTCGGCAGCCGCGTCGCCACCCCGCGGATCGATGCACTGGCCCGCGAAGGCGCGCTGTTCGAACAGGCGGTCTCGGCCGCGCCGCTCACCGGTCCGAGCCACGCAACTATCCTTACCGGCCTGTACCCGAACCGCCACGGCATTCGCGACAACGGACAGGTGCTCGGCACCGACCCGCCCGGCCTGGCTGCGTGGCTCGGCGCCTGCGGCTATGCCGGCGGCGGCTTCGTCAGCGGCTTCCCGCTGCATCGCCAGTTCGGCTTCGACCACGGTTTCGACCACTACGACGACAATTTCGCGGCCGCCGCGGGCAACAACCCGTTTGCGCTGCGCGAACGGCGCGCGGAAGACACCGTCCGCGCCGCACTGGCCTGGATAAACCAGCGCCAGACGCCGGACTGGTTCGCCTGGGTGCATCTGTACGATCCGCATACGCCCTATGCCGCTCCGGAGGCGTTCCGCCAGACCGGCGAGAACGGTGCCTATCTCGCCGAGGTCGCCTACACCGACCATTGGGTGGGCGAACTGGTCCGAGACGTGCGCCGGCGCTATCCCGACGCCGTCGTGGTGCTGACCTCCGACCACGGCGAAGGACTTGGCGAGCACGGCGAATACGACCATGGCCTGCTGCTGTACCAGTCGACCATGCGCGTACCGCTGATCGTCAGCGCGCCCGGGCGCGTGCCCGCGCAGCGGCAGTCGGTGCCCGTGCGCACTGCCGACATCGCGCCTACCGTGCTCGCGCTGGCCGGTGCGCCGGTACCGGCGGGGCTGGACGGCATCGACCTGTTGCCGGCGCTGCACACCGCCAGCGCGCCCGCGGCGCAGCCGGCCTACAGCGAGAGCTATTTCGGCGCCTATACCTACGGCTGGGCGCCGCTCCAGGCGTTGCGCGAAGGCGACTGGAAACGCATCCAGGGTGTGCGCGGCGAAGTGTTCGACCTGTCGGCCGATCCTCATGAAACCACGCCGCGCAACGACGCGGCCGCAGCGACGCGGGACGCGCGCCTGGAAAGCCTGCTCGCCAGCCTGCCGCAGCCGGCGCGGTCGGCCGCACAGCCCGATGCACCGTCGGCCGAAGCGACCGCCCGCCTGCGCAGCCTGGGTTATCTCAGCGCCGGCTCGCCCGACACGCCGGCGCGCTGGCGCAACGATGTCGATCCGCGCGACCGGCTCGCGGAACATGCTGCCGTGCTGCAGGCGCAGCAGGCGCTCGACGGCGCGCACTGGCCCGAAGCGGAACGACGCCTGCGCGAACTCGTGCTCGACCATCCCGACAATCGCGTGGCCTGGCTGCGTCTGGGCGCGCTGCTCATGGCCAAGCGCGATGTCGAGGGCGGCCTGCTGAGCCTGGATCGCGCGGTGGAACTCGATCCGGAGAACCCCGAGACCCGCTATCAGCTGGCCGAGGCGCTATTGCGCGCGCGCCGCTTCGCCGCGGCGGCCGACGCCTGGGCCGAAGTCACGCGGCGCCAGCCGGAACGCGCCGCCGCCTGGTCCAACCTTGGTGCTGCACTCCTGTTCGACGGCCGGACCGACGCGGCGATCTCGGCGCTCGAACAGGCCGTCGCGCTGTCTCCGGGCGCAGCCAACCTGCTCGAGAACCTGGCCCAGGCGCAACTGCGCGGCGGCCGCCGCGGCGCGGCGATCGCGACGCTGCGGCAACAGGCCGAGCTACAGGGCGACGCCTTCCCGCTGGCCGCGCTGCTCGCGCTGCAACTCGCCGGCGAAGGCGACCGCGCCGGCGCCGAGCAGTGGCTGGGACGTGCCCGGCCGGGTCAGGATTCCTATGCCGAGGCGCATCTCGCGCTGGCCGTCGCCTGGGCCGGGGAAGACAGACCGCGCGCGGCCGGCCATCTGCGGCACGCCCTCGCGGCGAAACCGCAGCTGCGCGATACGGTTGCGGCATCCGCCGAGCTGGCCGGGCTGCTCGACGCTCCGCCGCCATGAAAAAAACCCGGCTTTCGCCGGGTTTTTTTCGTTGCGACACGTCAGACGGCGGTGCTCAGTCGATGCCGAAACTCTGCAGCTGCACCGGCGTCAGGTTGCATCCCGTACCCGTGATCTGCAGGTTGAACGGGCCCGACGGTCCCGGCGGCGTGGCACCTGCGGAATAGCCGTCGATGACGACGAAATACTGCGTGCCGGCAACCGCATTCAGCGTGATCGTCTCGAGACCATTGGCGACGCCCGTGTCCGCGACGCAGCCGCAGTCGGCCAACGCGCTGGAGCACTGGTTCTGATACAGCATCAGCGCGAGGTCCTGTCCACCGGTCGGCGTCATGCCGATCGTCAACGCGCAGTTGGCGTCGGTACGGATGGAGAACGCCTGGTCCGGACCCGTGCCGGTACCGGTATAGATCGCGCCGAACGGCAGCGAGCCGGCCGGGCCCGCGCCCGTGCACGACGTGCCGGCCGCGCAGGTCGGATTGGTCGTATCCGCCGGCAGGTCGAAATTATCGACGAGGCTCACAGTCGAACCGGTCGAGTTGTACGGCAGAGCACTGATTTCCGGCGTCGCTGCAACGCAGGTATCGCCCGGTGCACGAATCACGTTCGGCGTCGGCCCCTGCGTACCGGCGGCCTGCGCCGCCATCAGCTGCGCCATGCGGTCGACATGAGCGGCGTACTGCTCCGGCGTCATCGAGTCCGCCAGCGCCCGCTTGACGCGAACCTGGCTGCGATACTGCTCCCAACCGGGTGTCTGCGCGGAAGCGACCGTGCAGAAACCAGCAAAACAGACAATTCCCAATCCCAAAGCCAAGCGATTGAACTTCATCGTACTCCTCCCACGAAGCGCGATAGCCGAGAAAAAAACCGTGACGGACCAACCTTGACAACACCCCAGAAATTTCACCCTACGCTAAAGCATGGGGTCAATGCAACGCCGACGGCTTCCCGGCTTCTCCGAGACCGCGCAGCCGCTGCCGGGCTATCGGCCCCACGCGGCTGGGGTCCAGGCGCAGCGCCTCTTCGTAGCGCTGCCGTGCGGCCGCGGGGTCTCCTTCGCGCAAGGCGATGTCGCCCCGCGCCACGGCGATGCCGCCATGCCGCGGCTCCAGCGCCTCGGCCTGCTGCAGCAGCGTTTCGGCGAGCTCGAACTCGCCGCGCAGAACCAGGATCTGCGCCAGCAGCAGCAGGCTGTCGGCGTTGGGCCTCAGTTCGAGCTGGACGCGCAGGGTGGCCTCGGCATCGTCGATCCGCTGCAGTGCGAGCTGAGCCTTGGCGGTCAGCCGCAGCACGCTTTCGTTGCGCGGCGACAACGCGCGGGCACGCTCCAGCAGGACGAGGCCGCCGGCGGCGTTGCCGCTCTCGATCAACGCGGCCGCATCCTCATGCAGGTTCACGACCTCGATCTGCGACTTGGGATCCGGCAGCTCGCCTTCTTCGCCGGCCGGGGCCGCGCCGATATAGCCGAGCGAGCGCAATCGCGCGGTGACGTCGGGGCTGGCCTGCTCCATGCGTGCGGCGGCCTGCACGATGCTCGGCGCGCCCAGGCGCAATGCGTCGAGACGCTGGCGCGCGCGGTCGGCGGGATTGCCCTGCTTGCCGCTGAGCTCGGCGAAGCGGTTGGTCTTCTCGGCCGGATCGGCGGCCAGGTCGTAATACTCCGGCGTCGCCGCCTCGACGAAACGCTCGCTCCGGCCACGCCAGCTGTAGAGCGGCGCGAAGCCGTAGTCGAAATACGGCAGCGAGGCCTCCTGGTAGACGCCCTCCTGCGGACCGCGCTTGCGGCTGAACCAGTCGATGCCGTCGTCGGGCGCGTGGGTCAGTCCGAGGAGGCTGAGCAGGCTCGCCCGCAGATCGACGAGCCCTACCAGCCCGGTGACGATGTGGCCCGCCCGTGGCTGCGCCAGCCGCGGCGGCAGGCGCAGCAGCAGCGGAATGTGGGTCGTCGTGTCGTAGAGAAACAGACCGTGGGTACGTTCGGCATGATCGCCCAGACCTTCGCCGTGATCGGCCGCGACGACGACGACGGTGCGCTCGGGCGCCAGCGCCGGCGCCGCCAGCAGGCGGCCCACTGCCGTATCGATCTGGCCGATCTCCGCCGCATAGCGCGACGCATCGTCGGTCTGTACCGGTGGCACACGCGGTGCGTAGGGCGCATGGGCGTCGTAGTAGTGCACCCAGAGGAAGACCGGCTTGGTCACGTCGCGGTTCGCCAGCACGGACAGCGCCGCATCGGTGACCGCCTCGGCATCGCGCTCGTTGCGCAGCACCTGACCGGGATGCAGCGGCGCCTGCGCGACACTGTCGTCGTAGACGTCGAAACCGCGCGCGAGGCCGAAACGGCGGTCGAGCACGAAGGCCGACACCGCCGCCGCGGTGAAATAGCCGGCTTCGTGCAGGTCCTCGGCCAGGGTCCTGTTCTGCGGGGCCGACGGAAACTCGGCGTTGTAGCGCATGCCGTGATGCGGCGGCGTCAGGCCGGTCAGCAGGGTCGCATGCGCCGGCAACGTCAGCGGCGCGGGCGTGACGGCATTCGCGAAGCGCAGCCCCTGGGCGCAGAGACGGTCGAGATTCGGCGTGACCGAAGGCGCGCGACCGTAGCAGCCCAGGTAATCGGCTCGGACCGTGTCCAGCGTGATCAGTACGACATTGGCGCCGCGCGCGCTGCCCGGCGCAACGTCGATCAACGGCTCGGCGTGCCGGCAGCCGGCGACGCCGGCAGCCGTCGCCAACACGGCCAGGCGCAGGAAAGCCGCGCCGCTCACTTGGCCTTGCCGGCGCTCTTGGCTTCGCTTTCCTTCTGCGCGGCGGCGGGCGGCTTCGCGCCGGGGCCGGCCGCCTGGGGCTCGCTGAGCTTCATGCGATAGCCGCTCTCGGCGATCGCCTCGACGTAGTAGTAGTAGGTCTTGCACGGATCGATCGCGAAGTCCTTGTACTCGTAGTCCTTCGTCTTCACCGAGACGCGCGCCGACGGGATCGGCTTCTCGTTGAGCTTCTCGAAGCCGCCGTCGGCGCGCTCGGAGCGGAATACGTCGAAACCCTGGCTCAGTACCTCGCTGCGCGTGGACCAATGCACCCGATGATTCGGCTTCTCGCCGTTCTTGCCCTGCACCGGATTGTCGCAAGCGGCCTCGGCCACACCCGACAGCACCATCGCCACCATCAGTCCGATCTTCGCCGTCCGCATCATCATCGTCGCAATCCTCCCAAGGGAAACGGCAGCGTATCCGGCACGGCTGGTCGGCGGCAATTCCGTCGCAGGCGACCGCGCTCAGCCGGCGGTCCAGGCCTGCCGCAGACTGGCCAGCGCCGGTCCCACCGCCACCAGCTCGGCCGCGCCGAGGCCGAGCACGAGACCGGCGCGACCGCCCCGCGACGTGCGGAACCGGCGCAAGGTGGCGACGCCGCCGGGTCCGGGTTCGACGCGCGTCAACCAGGACGGCAGCGGCGCTTCCGGCAGGGAGGCGAACGCCAGATGCAGGCCCGCCAGCGACGGCAAGGGTTCGAGCACGCCGGAGAAATGCCGCTGCACGCCGTGCAGCACGGCATCGCGGCGCTGCGCATAGACGGCCTGCATGCGCCGCACGTGGCGCGCGAGATGGCCTTCGGCGATGAACGCCGCGAGCGTGTCCTGCGCCAGCACGTCGCCGTGCGAATCGGCCGTGCGCCGCGCCGCGACGAGCGCGGCGCGCGCCCAGGCCGGTGCGACGACATAGCCGATGCGCAGGCCCGGAAACAGGCTCTTGGAAAACGTGCCGACGTAGAACACGCGCTCGCCGCCGTCGAGCGTCTGCAGCGCGTCGAGGGGCCGGTCGGCGTAGCGGAACTCGCCGTCGTAGTCGTCCTCGATCACGACCGCGTCGCGGCGGCGCGCGAAACCCAGCAATTCGGCGCGCCGCGCGGCCGACATGGCGCAGCCCAGCGGGAACTGGTGCGACGGCGTTACGCAGATCACGCGCACGTCGGGCGGCAGCGCGGCGACGCACAGCCCTTCGGCGTCGACACACACCGGCACGAGCTGCGCACCGGCTGCGGCGAACGCCGCGCGCAGCGGCGGATAGCCGGGCTCTTCGACCGCGACGCGCGTGCGGCCGGGCGTGACCAGCGTGCGCGCGAGCAGATCGAACGCCTGCTGCGCGCCCGAGGTCACGACGACATCGTCGGCGCGGCAGGCCACGGCGCGCGCGAACGCGACATGCTGGGCGATCGCCTGACGCAGCGCCGCCCGACCCTGCGCCGGCGCGTAGTCGGCGCTCGTGCGCGCGAACTGGCGCAGCGCGCGCGCACCGAGCCGGCGCCAGATCTCGAACGGAAAGCCGACGAGTTCGGGCACGCCGAGGCGGAACACGCCGCCGCTCGCAACCGCGTCGGTCTCCTGCGCGTCGCGCGCCTGCGGCGACAGATGCCGGCGTGCCAGTGCGGCGGGCCGCGTCGCGCCGGACGGCGCGGCCGCGGCCGGCAGCTCGGCGACGTGCACGCCGCTCGCGCGCCGCGCACGCAGATAGCCTTCGCTGAGCAGCAGGTCGTAGGCCGCGACCGCCGTGTTGCGCGAGATGCCGTAGGCCTGTGCGAGCGCGCGCGAGGATGGCAGGCGCTGGCCGGGCCGCAGGCGGCCGTCGAGAATCGCCGCGCGCAGCTGCGCATGCAGCGCACGCAGCAAGGTACGCGAGCCGCGCGGCGGCAGCTGCAGCGCAAACGCAAGAACTGGATCCATGAATGTTTCCGATGCTGGCGCTTCCAGCATGCCAGATCGCTACCTAAGCTGGCGCCCCTCGCCTACGCGGAGCGCACCATGATCGAGCTGTATTACTGGGGAACGCCGAATGGACTGAAGCCGCGACTGATGCTCGAGGAAACCGGGCTCGAGCACCGCATCGTGCCGGTCGACATCGGCAAGGGCGAGCAGTTTCGCCCGGAGTTCCTCGCGTTCTCGCCGAACAACCGCATTCCCGCGCTGATCGACCACGCCCCCGCCGACGGCGGCGAACCGGTGCGGCTGTTCGAATCCGGCGCGCTGCTGCAGTACCTCGCCGAGAAATCGGGCCGGTTCCTGCCGCAGGATCCGCGCCGGCGCTTCGAGGTCATGCAGTGGCTGTTCTGGCAGGTCGGCGGGCTCGGCCCGATGGCTGGACAGAACGGTCACTTCCGCGTCTACGCGCCCGAGCCCGTGCCTTACGCGATCGACCGCTACACGCGCGAGACCGCGCGACTCTACGGCGTGCTCGACCGCCGGCTCGCCGATCGCGAATTCATCGCCGGCGAGTACAGCATCGCCGACATGGCCTGCTATCCGTGGATCGTGCCGCACGCGGCGCATGCGCAGGATCTCGCCGGGTTTCCGCATCTGCAGCGTTGGTTCGAGGCGATCCGCGTGCGGCCGGCGACGCAGCGCGCCTATGCCGGCGTCGCGGCCGCCTATGCGCCGGCGCGCACGATCAGCGACGACGAGCGCGCCGTACTGTTCGGCAACGCGCCGCGCTGAGCCGGCAATCACATGCCGCGAAACCGGCGCTGGAATCCGGTGCTGGCCGGCAGACGCTCCGGCCGGCGCTGAGACTGAGCCAGCCCTTGCCGAATTCGTCGCGGCGCAGACGGTCGATCGCCGCGACGCGCACGACGATGCCGCGATGCACCTGCCGGAACGCGTCCGGGTCGAGCCCGGCCAGCAATTCCTCGAGCGGCATGCGGATCGGCGCATCGTCGCCGGCCGTGGCGACGCGGACACATTTGTCGTCGACCTGAAAATAGATGACATCGTCGAGCGCGATCAGGCGCACCTGATCGCCGATCGCCGCGGTGATCCAGCGGAGGCGCGCCTCGGCCGGCGGCGCGGTTCGCCGCGCGAGTTCGTCGAGCAGGCGCCCGAGGTCCGGCCGGTGCCGCGGCAGCGCGGGTAGACCCGAGCGATGCGTCACGACGTGGCGCAGCACGATGGACTGTCCGTCGAGCTGCGGCACGATGGCCGACGACGGCAGCAGCGCGGCGAGCCGCGTGTCCGGCGACACTTTGCCGTCGAGGACGAACTGCGCGAGCGGCGCCGCGTTCATGGTCCTCGCGATCGAGCCGGTCTCGAAGGCGCTGTGCGCGTCGATGCGCGGCGCTCCGCCGCCGGCGCAGACGAACGCGCGCTTCACACCGCTGTCGACGACCGCCGCAGCGACGCACCGTCAAGCGCTGCGGTTTGCGACGAAACACCTCGGGACGGCGACGAAACCGCGATTCGGCGGCGCGAGGCGATCGCAAGCGTGCGGCGCAATGAAAAACGCGCAGGACGCGGAGGAAAGTGGTGAAAACCGCGCGCGTGCCGCCGCGTCTTTCACCACTCTCCCGCCACGTCTGCGCGTGTGTGGAGTCGGCCGATAAGCCGGGTCCTGTATCCCTTGCGGGACGACAGTCATTCCTCTAGGCCTGACGTCGCCGTCAGGCTCGAGCGACCAACCCGGGAACGACGCGGGCCGCGTCATGGTTCCCCTATTCGGTCTTGCTCCAGGTGGGGTTTACCGTGCCCTGCGGCGTTGGCCCCGCAGGCGGTGCGCTCTTACCGCACCGTTTCACCCTTACCACGCCTGCCGTTGCCGGCAGCGTTCGGCGGTTTGCTTTCTGTTGCACTGGCCGTCGGCTCGCGCCGCCCAGGCGTTACCTGGCACCTTGCCCTAT
>CAMLLF010000002.1 GCA_946480705.1 uncultured Lysobacteraceae bacterium
AACCGACCACGGACGAGCCGCCGGCCGATTTCATCGACGTACCGGTATACATTGCCGCGCTCGAGCCGGCGCGGCGCCGCGAGTGTCTCGCGCGCCACGAAATCTATGCGATCGCCGCGCGACGCTATGCCGCCAGGTCGCTGCATCTGACCGTCGATCTGATCAAGGCACAGCGCTGTGATTTTCTGTCGATGCAGAACTGTCGCGGCTGGGAGCGCGTGCTGCCCGCAGAGGCGATCCGGCTGCACGAAGTGCCCGGTTGCCACTATTCGATGATGAGCGTGCCGTTCGTCGCGGCGGCGGCCGCGGCCGTGGCGCGCGGGCTCGCGCTCAGAGGTCCGTCATAGTGTGCGGGTCCCGGCGCGAACTCGACCAAGGTGCGGCTCGCGCGCCCGATCCGGCGGTGGCAAGCTGACGCGATGCAGGGCGTTCCCGACAGTTTCGTTTTTCCGGCCGACAGCGCGCAGTTCCGGCATCCGGCGCATCGCGACGGCGTGGAGCTGTATCGCGCGCACATCGTGCGTCACGCGTTCGAGCCGCACGCGCACGCGGCGTTCGGCCTCGGCGCGATCGAGCGCGGCGTCGAGCGCTTCCGGCTGCGCGGCGCCGATCATCTCGCGCCGCCGGATTCGCTGGTGCTGATGAATCCCGACGAGCTGCATACCGGCCGCGCCGAAACCGATGCGGGCTGGCGCTATCGCATGATCTATCTCGATGCCGACGTCGCCGCCGAGATCACCGGCGAGCCGGACTGGTGGTTCGCCGACGCGGTCCAGGCCGACGCGGCGCGCGCGCAGCGCGTGACCGCGTTGCTTGAACGTCTCTGGCACGCGCAGGCACCGCTCGCGTTCGACGGCCTGCTGCTCGCACTGCTCGACGAACTCGCGCCGCATGCGCGCCGGCCGCGGCCGGCGACGGTCGAGGCGGCGCCGCGGTTCGAGCGCGTCGTGGAGTTCCTGCACGCGCATCTTGCCGAGCGGCTGACGCTCGACCGGCTCGCCGCGGTCGCGAACCTGAGTCCGTTCCACTTCCTGCGCCGCTTCCGCGCGCACTACCACGTGACGCCGCAGCAGATGCTGATGGCGCTGCGGCTGCAGCAGGCCAAGCGCCAGCTCGCCGCCGGCGCCGCGCCGGCGGCCGTCGCCGCGGCCTGCGGCCTGGCCGACCAGGCGCACCTCACGCGCGCGTTCGCGCAGCGCTACGGCGTGACGCCGGCGCGTTACCAGCGCCAGGTTCAGCGCTGAGCAATCTGCTGCAAGACGCCGGCGGCACGCCGCGGCAGGCTGCGCAGATGATCGTCGGTATCGCCTATGCACTCGTCGCCGGCCTGTTCTGGGGCATCGTCTTCGTCGGTCCGCTGCTGCTGCCGGACTATCCGGCGGTGCTGCAGTCGGTCGGCCGCTATCTCGCGTTCGGCCTGATCGCGTTGCCGCTCGCGTGGTTCGACCGCGGCGAGCTGTACCGCCTTGCGCGCGCCGACTGGATCGAAGCGCTGAAGCTCTCGGCGATCGGCAACGTCGTCTACTATGTCTGTCTCGCCGCCGCGATCCAGCGCGCCGGCGGGCCGCTGCCGACGATGATCATCGGCACTTTGCCCGTGGTCATCGCGCTGACCGCCAACCGGCGCAACGCACAGCGCGACGGCCGGCTGCGCTGGCGCGAACTCGCGGTGCCGCTTGCGCTGATCGCGCTCGGTGTCGCCTGCGTCAACCAGGTCGAACTCGCGGCACTGCGCGCCGATCCCGCGGCCGATGCCGGCCGCTATGCGATCGGCGCGCTGCTTGCGCTCGCCGCCGTCGCCTGCTGGACCTGGTATCCGCTGCGCAACGCCGACTGGCTGCGCGCGCATCCGGACCGTTCGCCGCGCGCCTGGGCGACCGCGCAGGGACTCGTCACGCTGCCGCCCGCCGCCGTCGGCTATGTCGCGGTCTGGATCGCGACGGCCTGGACCGCGCCCGGCTATCCGATGCCGCTGGGCCCGCAGCCGCTGCGCTTCGTCGCGCTGATGCTGACCATCGGCCTGTTCGCGTCCTGGCTCGGCACGCTGTGCTGGAACCAGGCGAGCCAGCGACTGCCGACGACGATCGCGGGACAACTGATCGTGTTCGAGACACTGGCCGCGCTCGCATACGCATTCCTGCTGCGTGGCGAGATGCCGAAGCCGCTGACGCTGATCGGCGTAGCGCTGCTCGTCGCCGGCGTCGTCCTCGCAACGCGCCTGAAACCCCGTAGGCTGGGCTGAGCCTGCGGCTCGGCCCGATCTACACCAGGCCGGTCAGATAGAACGCCGCGATCACGACGAACACGGCCGCGGTCTTGATGAGCGTGATTGCAAAAATATCCGTGTAGGCCTGCCGGTGCGTGAGGCCGGTGACGGCGAGCAGCGTGATCACCGCACCGTTGTGCGGCAGCGTGTCCATGCCGCCGGAGGCCATCGAGGCGACGCGGTGCAGCACTTCCATCGGAATGTTCGCGGCGTTCGCGTTCGCGACGAACGTCTCGGCCATCGCCGCGAGCGCGATGCTCATGCCGCCGGAGGCCGAACCGGTGATGCCGGCCAGCGCCGTGATAGTGACGGCTTCGTTGACGAGCGGATTGGGGATCGCGGCGAGCGCCTGCGCGACGACGACGAAGCCCGGCAGCGCGGCGATCACGGCGCCGAACCCGTATTCGGACGCGGTATTCATCGCCGCGAGCAGCGCGCCGCCGATCGCGCTGCGCGTGCCTTCGGCGAAACTCGCCGACACCGGCTTCCAGGCGAACGCGAGCACGCTCGCAATACCGACGAGCAGCGCGCCTTCGACGGCCCAGATCGCGGCGACCTTGGAGACCTCCTGCACCACCGGCGCGGCCTTGCCCATGGCCGCCGGCAGGAATTCGTGGCTCGCGCCGTAGACGCGCGGAATCAGGCTCGTGAACAGCTTGTTCGTCACGCCGACGAGGATCAGCGGCAGGATCGCGACCAGCGGATGCGCGAGCGCCGTGCCGGCGAACGCCGCGGGCTCGTTCTGCAGGTTCGCCGCGTCGCCGTAGCCTTCGCCCGCGGCGCGCGCGGCCCGGCGGCGCCAGTCGAGATAGACCAGGCCGACGATCAGGATGAACACGGCGCCGATGCAGCCGAGCACCGGCGCGGCCCAGGAATTCGTGCCGAAGAACGTCGACGGAATGATGTTCTGGATCTGCGGCGTGCCGGGCAGGGCGTCCATCGTGAACGTGAATGCGCCGAGCGCGATGGTGCCGGGGATCAGGCGCTTCGGGATGTCGCTCTGGCGGAACAGCTCGGCCGCGAACGGATAGACCGCGAACACGACGACGAACAGCGACACGCCGCCGTAAGTCAGCAGCGCGCAGACCGCGACGATCGACAGCATCGCGCGGTCGGCGCCGAACACGCGGATCGTCGCCGCGACGATGGCCTTGGAAAACCCCGACACCTCGATCAGCTTGCCGAACACCGCGCCGAGCAGGAACACCGGAAAGTACAACTTGAGAAAACCGACCATCTTGTCCATGAACAGGCCGGTGAACATGGGCGCGACGAGCGCGGGGTCGGTCAGCAGGACCGCGCCGAGTGCGGCGACCGGCGCGAACAGGATGACGCTATGGCCGCGGTAGGCGATCCACATCAGGAAACACAACGCGGCCAACACGATCAGAAAAGACATTCCCGGCTCCGGACGCCCGACGCGGCGAGTGTCGGGAAGCGTCCGCGGGCGGCCCATTGTCCGAAGGTACGATGCCGCGCCGCGCGGGTGCGACCTAGCCTTTGCGGCACAAACGGCGGCAGGGGTCCGCTGACAAGACGCACCCGGTAGCGGGAACGTCGAAGGATTTCGACGTTCCCGCGGCGCAGCCATGCGCCGCCCGCGATCAAGCGCGCAAGCGCTTGATCAGCGGAGCCCAATCCGGACCTGCGCCGGATTTGGCGACTCTAAAAATCGCCGGGACGGCGGTTTTCAGAGATTGACTACGAGGGGAAGCGATGAAGCGGATGAAGCGAAACTACCTGGCGCTGGCCATTGTCTGCGTGCTGGCGGCGCCTGCGGCATGGGCGAACGACGAGGCGACCGCGACGACGGAAAGCGCGGCGGAAACGACGGCCGCCGCTGCGGAGGGCGAGTCCGAAGGCAGCGCCACCACGCTCGACCGCGTCACCGTGACCGCGCGCAAGCGCGAGGAAACGCTGCAGGACGTGCCGGTCGCCGTCACCGCCTTCACCGCCGACGCGATGGAAAAACTCAACGTCGAGGACATCGGCGATCTCGACGCGCAGGTGCCGAACCTGACCATCTATGCGGCGCGCGGTTCGAGCAGCACGGTGACCGCGTACATCCGCGGCATCGGCCAGTCCGATCCGCTCTGGGGCGTCGATCCCGGCGTCGGCATCTACCTCGACGACGTCTACATCGCGCGTCCGCAGGGCGCGCTGCTCGACGTGTTCGACGTCGACCGCGTCGAAGTGCTGCGCGGCCCGCAGGGCACGCTCTACGGCAAGAACACGATCGGCGGCGCGATCAAATACATTTCCAAGAGCCTGCCGAAGGACGCCGAAGGCTATGCGCAGCTGACCGTCGGCAACTACGGCCAGCTCGACGCCAAGGGCGCGCTCGGCGGCCCGATCGGCGGCAGCGACAGTCCGATCCGCGCGCGCCTCGCGGTCGCGAGTCTCAACCGCGACGGCTTCGGCGAGAACCTGACCAACGGCGCGCCGGTCTCCGACAAGGAGATCAACGCGTTCCGCGCGAGCGTCGGCGCCGACATCAGCGAGCGCTTCGACGTCAACGTCGCGTTCGACTGGATGGACGACCAGTCCGGCGTGCGCGGCGCGAAGATGCTCGCCGCGAACCGCTTCGCACCGGGCGTCGCACCGCTGGACGACCGCTACGACATCCGAAGCGGCATGCCCAACGTCAACGACACGCAGATGAAGGGCGCGTCGGCGACCGCGAACTGGCGTGCGACCGATTCCTGGGCGTTCAAGTACATCTTCGCGCGCCGCGATTCGGATACCGAAACCAACATCGACTTCGACACGCTGCCGAACAAGATCGCCGACGTGAAGGCGTTCTACCGCGACGAGCAGACCACGAACGAAGTGCAGGTCAACTACGACGGCGGCGGCATGGCGCGCGGCGTCATGGGTCTCTACAGCTTCGACGGCGAAGCCGGCGGCCAGGTGCTCAACAACTTCTTCAATGCCTCCTTCGGCGACACGCAGGGCACGGTCTATACCGAAAGCCTCGCGGCCTATGCCGACTGGACGTTCGATTTCACCGACCGCTTCTCGCTCGATCTCGGCGCGCGCTGGACCGACGAGGACAAGCACGCGATCGTTCTCAACCGCGGCTATACCGACGCGACGTTCACGACGCCGACGACGACGGTTGCAAACTTCAATCGCACGGTGAACTTCACCAACGTGTCGCCGAAGGTCGCGCTCGACTTCAAGCTCACCGACAACGTGATGCTCTACGGCGTCGCCTCGCGCGGCTTCAAGTCCGGCGGCTTCAACATCCGCGCGAACTCCGTCGCCGTGCCGCGCTCGGCCGAGCCGTTCGACGACGAAAAGGTCGACAGCTTCGAAGTGGGTACGAAGATGTCGCTGGCCGACCAGAGCCTGTTCCTGAATTTCGCGTATTTCTACAACAAATACGAAGACATCCAGCTGTCGGTGTTCACCGCGTTCGACAGCAACGGCGACGGCGTCGACGACGCGTTCTTCGGCGATTTCACGAATGCCGGCAAGGGCCACATCGAAGGCCTCGAAATGGAATACCAGTGGCTGCCGAACGAGCACTGGGTACTCAGCGGCAACCTCGCGTGGCTCGATGCGAAGTACGACGAGTTCATCACGCAGGGCGTCAACGTCGCCGGTGTGCAGAAGTTCACGAATGCACCACGTTTCTCGGGCGCGGTCAATCTGGAATACCGCACCGAACTCGCAAGCGGCGGCAACCTTGCGACGCGCGTCGGCTACAGCTACCAGAGCGAAGTCTGGCCGACGACGGACCTGAGTCCGGTCATCAAGCAGGACGGCTACGGCCTGCTCAACGCCGGCGTGATCTGGAAGGTCAATCCGGACTGGACGCTTTCCCTGCAGGGCACGAACCTGACCGACAAGGAATACCGCACCACGGGCTACAACATTCCGGTGCTCGGCGTGCTCACGGGCTTCTACGGTCCGCCGCGGCAGTACACGGTCAGCGCGCGGTATGACTTTTGAGTGAAGAAAGAGCGGGAGGAGCGAACGTGAGTAACGCGCCTGACGCCGTCGCGGCGTACACGACCGCGCTTCCGATTGCCATTCCTGCGTTGGTTCCTGTTTTCCGGCGTGCGGGCTCTTCTCTCCTCCGGGGCCGCGCGCCGGACGTCTTTGCCGATCGGGCGAGGCACGGAAGCCTGTTTTGAGTGAAGCGTGAAGCGGAGCGAGAAACGCGGAGCAGCGTCGCGCTTCGACGCGTTTCTCACTTCTCTTCCCTCGTTCCTGCTTTTCTGCCTTACGATGCCGCGTCGTTTCCGCGAGGCGAGGCTATGTTGAGTGTCGGCCCGGTCGTGCTGGCAGCGCTGCTCTGGCTCGGTGCGCTGTTCGGCGTCGCGCTCTATGCCGAGCGCCGCCCGAACGGGCTCGCGCGCTGGTGGCCTTACGTCTACGCGCTGTCGCTCGCGGTCTACTGCACGTCGTGGACGTTCTACGGCACGGTCACGCAGGCGGCGCGCTACGGCTGGCCGCTGCCGCCGACTTTCATCGGCACGATCGTGCTGTATGCGTTCGCGGCGATCGCGCTCGTGAAGCTCGTGCGCCTGGCGCGCGCATCGAATGCGACTTCGCTCGCCGATCTCATTGCCACACGGCTCGGCAAGAGCTCCGGCGTCGCCGCGAGCGTCACTGCAGTCGCCGCGCTTGGCCTGATTCCCTACATCGCGCTGCAGCTCAAGGCCGTCGCGATGAGCTATGCCGTGCTGACGCGTTCGAGCGCCGAGGCTTCCGCGTCGCCATGGCAGGACGGCGCGCTGTACGTCGCGCTCGCGATGGGCGTGTTCGCGATGCTGTTCGGCACGCGCCGCGTCAGTGCGGCCGAACACAATCGCGGCATCGTGCTCGCGATCGCGTTCGAATCGCTGTTCAAGCTCGCCGCGATGCTCGCGCTCGGCGTGTTCGTGCTGTTCGGACTCGATCTGCCGGCCCAGCCGGACGCGCCGTCGCGCGCGACCACCGCGGGCTTCCTGCCGCTCGTGCTGCTCGGCGCGCTCGCGATGTTCACGCTGCCGCACCAGTTTCACGTCGGCGTCGTCGAGTGCCGCGATGAATCGCACGTGCGCACGGCGCGCTGGCTGTTTCCGCTGTACCTGCTGCTGATCGCGCTGCCGCTGCTGCCGCTCGCGCACGCGGGGGACGCGCTGCTCGCCGACAGCGGTCTTTCGCCGGATCTGTACGTGCTCGCGCTGCCGTTGTCGCAGGGGCACGAAGGTCTTGCGCTGTTCGCGTTTCTCGGCGGCTTGAGCGCAGCGACCGGCATGGTCGTCGTCAGCACGCTGACCCTGAGCCTGATGATCGGCAATCACTGGCTCGCACCGGGCCTGCTGCGCGGCGCATGGCTGCGCTCGGGCGGCGGCGATCTGCGCGGCACCGTGCTGCTGCTGCGCCGCGTCGGCATCGCCGCGATCATGCTGCTGGCCTGGGCCTACAACCGGCTCATCGCCGGCAACGAAGCGCTCGCCGACGTCGGCGCCGTGTCGTTCTCGGCGCTCGCGACGCTGACGCCGGCACTCGCTTTCGCCGTGTGGCGCCCGCAGACGCCGCCGCGCGCGGTCATCGCGGGCATCGCGGCGGGCTTCGCGATCTGGTGCTGGGCACTGCTCGTGCCGCTGGCCGCGCAGGTGCGCGGCGTCGCGCCGGACTGGCTCGAACACGGTCTTTACGGCCAGCCCTGGCTCGCGCCCGACGCGCTGTTCGGACTGACCGGCTGGAGCCGCCTCGGCCGCGCGGTCGCCGCGAGCCTGTTCGTCGGCACGCTCGTGACCTTCGCGCTGGCCGCGTGGCGGCCCGGGCCGCTGCGCGAGAAACTCGGCTTCGACCAGCGCGCGCTGCGCAACGCGGGCCGGCGCTTCCTGCCGGAACAGCGTCTCGACGAACTGCTGCACGACGCGCCGCTGCGCGGCGCCGTGCCGGCGGCGATCGAAGCGCGCGTCGAGCATGAACTGGCCGCGGTGCTCGGCAGTGCCTCGGCGCGGCTGCTGCTCGACGCCGCGCAGCGCGAGGCGGGCGCCGAACTCGAGACGGTCGCCGCGATCGTCGGCGAGGTCTCGCAGGAGCTGCGCTTCAACCAGCGCCTGCTCGAGGCCGCACTCGAGAACATGACGCAGGGCATCAGCGTCGTCGATTCGCAACTGCGCCTCGTCGCCTGGAACCGGCGCTATGTGGAACTGTTCGGGTTTCCCGAAAACCTGCTGCGCGTCGGTGCGCCGGTCGCCGACCTCGCCGCCTGGGCGCTGCAGCGCATGCCGCACCGGGACAGCGCCGGCACGGCGCTGCAACGCCGGCTCGCGCACATGCGCGCCGGCACGCCGCACCTGTCCGAGCGCGTGTTTCCCGACGGCAGCATCGTCGAGATCCGCGGCAACCCGATGCCCGGCGGCGGCTTCGTCGCGACGTTCACCGACGTCACCGCGTTCCGCCGCGCCGAGGCCGCGCTGATCCAGTCCAACGAGACGCTGGAACAGCGCGTCGCCGACCGCACGACCCTGCTCGAACACGCCAAGCGCGAAGCCGAACGCGCGAACGACGCGAAGAGCCGCTTCCTTGCCGCGATCGGCCACGACCTGCTGCAGCCCCTGCACGCCGCACATCTGTTCACCGACGCGCTCGCGCAGCAGATCGCCGTGCCGGCGCAGCGCGAACTCGTCGACCAGACGCGCGGCGCGCTCGATTCGACGACCGATCTCCTGACCGGCCTGCTCGACATGTCGCGCCTGGAGGCCGGCGGCCTGACCGCGCAATGGCGCGAGTTTCCGCTCGCCGAGGTGCTGGATCCGCTGGTTTCGGAGTTCCGCGCACTCGCGGCCGAGCGCGGGCTCGTGCTGCGCTATCGCGCGACGACCGCGTGGGTGCGCAGCGATCCGCAACTGATGCGCCGCGTGCTGCAGAACTTTCTCGCGAACGCCGTGCGCTATACCGCGAGCGGTCGCGTGCTGCTCGGCGTGCGCCGCCGCGGCGCGCAGTTGCAGGTCGAGGTCCACGACACCGGCCCCGGCATCGCACCGGAGCAGCAGCGCACGATCTTCGAGGAATTCCGTCGCGGCGACGATGCGGCCGGCCTTGGTCTGGGCCTCGGACTTGCGATCGCCGAGCGCATGGCACAGCTCCTCGATGCGCCGCTGATCCTGCGCAGCCGCGTCGGCCGCGGCACCGCATTCGGCATCGTCGTACCGCGCGCCGCTGCGCCGCCGCGCGACCGCGCGAGCGCCGGCGACACGAAGCCGCGCCTCGCCGGCATGCACGTGCTCGTCGTCGACAACGAGGCCGCGTCGCGCGATGCAATGACACGCCTGCTG
Organism: uncultured Lysobacteraceae bacterium; assembly: GCA_946480705.1. The sequence goes on from CAMLLF010000002.1 coordinate 9,553, forward strand.
CGCAGCTGGGGCTGCGAAGTCGCCGACGCCGCCGACGCCGCCGCTGCCGCCGCGCTGCTCGACCAGCGCGAAGTCGACCTCTGGCTGTTCGACTTCCATCTCGACGCCGGCGACACCGGCGTCGCGCTGCACGAACGCCTGCGCGCACGCTTCGCCGCGCGCCCCAGCGTGATCCTCAGCGCGGACACCGGCGACGCGACGCGCAAGGCCGTCGCCGAAGCCGGGCTGCCGCTGCTGATCAAGCCGATCAAGCCGCTGGCGCTGAAGTCGGTGCTCGACCGCGTGCTGGCGGCGCGCGCGGTGAACGGATAGGGGAGTCTGCGAGACAACGGCCGTGCGCCCCATGTACCATCCGCGCCGACTTCCGCTGAGGGCAGCGGATGGGACGGACCCGGACGGGAAGCATGAATCGAGAACACCGCAAGCAATTGGCCGAAGACACGCTGCGCATCATCGCGTCCGGCCGCTATACCCCGCCTCGGGGCGAGACGATCGACATCTCCGCGGCGATCGCCGCCTGTCGCAGCGACACGCGCCTCTACACTCCCGAACGTTTGCAGACCTTGTGCGAAGCGGCACGCGAGCCGGTTCCCGCATCGGCGATCGCGCGCATCGAGGTCGTGAACGAAACGACGCTGCAGGGAATAGCCGCGCTCGTGACAGACCACGGCGGCGAATCCGTCGCCGCGTTGAATTTTGCATCGGCGAAAAATCCCGGCGGTGGATTCCTCGGCGGTGCGCAGGCGCAGGAGGAATCGCTCGCGCGCAGCTCCGCGCTGTACGCGTCGCAGCTCGACGCGCCGGCTTTCTACGAACGGCATCGCCGCTCTCCGTCGCTGCTGTATTCCGACGCGATGATCCTGTCGCCGGGCTGCCCGGTGTTCCGCGACGACGAGGGCGCACTGCTGCGCCGGCCGCAGCGCGTGGCGTTCATCACCGCGGCCGCGCCGAATGCGGGTGCGATCCGCAATCAGCGGCCGGCCGAAGTCGGTGCGATCGAATCAACGCTGAAACGTCGCGCGGCCTGCGTGCTGGCGCTTGCCGCCGGGCGCGGGTTTCGCCATCTCGTACTCGGCGCCTGGGGCTGTGGCGTATTCCGCAACGATCCGGCACGGGTCGCCGCGACGTTTGCGGATCTGCTGCGCGATCCGGTCTGGTCGTCGCGAGTCGACCGCGTGCGCTTTTCGGTGCTCGATTCGTCGGTGGCGGAGCTGACGTTCAAGGCCTTTCAGGCGGCGCTTCAGCGGAGCAGCTGAAGCCTGCGGGACGAGTCAGGCCGCGAATCCGTCGATCGCTTCAGCACACTCCGCAGCGCCCGGGCGCCGGTCCGAACAGCGCATCGCGCACGTCGGCGACGTCGGTGCCGACTTCGGCGACGACCCGGATGAGTTCGTCGGGCGTCAGGCCGAAGCGCGTGGCCCAGTAATTCAATTCCCATCGCACGGCGATGTTGATGGCGCCGCGGCCGTCGAGGCCGCTCGGGGTCGACAGGTGCATGTCGTCTCCTTCGATGTCGCGTCGATTGATCGAGGCGGTGTCCGCAATCCCCGATGCGGAGGACCGATGTGCCAGCCGTTGATCGGCGCCGCCTGCGAAAAGTTTCAGGCTGCGCGTCTGCGATTCAGCCGTGCGTCGGGTTCCTGTCTGCGCTTTGGCGATGCCTCAATCGCCGTCAGCCGCGGCTGCGTTCATCGCGCCGCTGGTCGCGGTCGCCGGCGGAAAGCCGCGTGCCGTGGAGGTGTTCGTCGTCGTGCGCAGCAGGACGCCGGCTCGGGCGCCGCACGAGTTCCGTCGCGCGCTGCATCTCGTTCGGCTGGTCGTCGGGCGCGCGGTTTTCCGGCGTCGTTGACATGGTCGACCTCGTCGTTGCTCTGGGGACGTACTCGCGCAATCGCAACAGACGTGCCAGCGGCACTCCGGCTCGCGGAACATTGCCGCAGCGGCGAATTGCGCGACGACGCAGCGAGCGCGGCGCTGCAAGAACGGGTCGGCGACGGAAATTTTTTCCAATGACGCAATTGCGTCAAAGCGGGCGCGGCGTCAGAGCTGTCGCGCCGGATCGCTGAGTTCGAGTTCGCGCAGCACGACCCCGGCCTGGGTGCGGTTGCGCACGCCGAGCCGGTCGAAGATCGCGGTCAGGTGGGCCTTCACGGTGCGTTCCTGCACGTCGAGACGGTCGGCGATCTGTTTGTTGAGCAGTCCTTCGGCAACGAGCACGAGCACGCGGAACTGCTGCGGCGACAGGCTCGCGAGGCGGGCGGCGAGGTCGGCGTCCTGCGCCGAGGACTGCGCGCGCGCGACGCTGTTGCGCAGGCTTGCCGGCAGCCATTGTTCGCAGGCGAGCACGGTGCGGATGGCCTCGCGGAGTTCGTCGAGGCCGGAACTCTTCGGCAGGTAGCCGGCGGCACCGTGGTCGAGCGCGCGGCGCACGACGCGCGGATCGTCGTTGGCCGACACGACGACGACGGCGACGCCCGGGTGCTGCGCGCGGACCGCGGCGAGGCCGGCGAGTCCGTGATTGCCGGGCATGTGCAGGTCGAGCAGCACGAGGTCGATGTCGGGCTCGCGTTCGAGCGCGTTCAGCACGCCGTCGAGCGAGTCGGCCTCGTGCACGCGCAGATCGTCGACGGCATCGGCCGCCGCGCCGCGCAGGGCTGCGCGGAACAGCGGATGATCGTCGGCGATCAGCAGCGATGGCATGCCGCTATTGCACCGTCCAGCCGCCGTCGACCGTGATCGTCTGGCCGGTGATGTTGCGTGCCGGCGGCGAGATCAGGAACGCGGCGATGCCGGCGAGCTCGTCGAAGCCGATGAACACGCCCTTGGGCATCGGCTTGAGCATCACGTCGCTGATGACCTGCGCTTCCGGAATGCCGCGCGTGCGCGCCTGATCGGCGATCTGCTTGTCGACGAGCGGCGTCTTCACATAGGTCGGGCAGATCGTGTTGATCGTGATGTCGGTGTTCGCGGTTTCGAGCGCGATGACCTTCGAGAAACCGACGAGGCCGTGCTTGGCCGCGACGTAGGCGCTCTTGAACGGGCTCGCGACCAGCGAGTGAATCGAGCCGATGTTGACGATGCGGCCGAAGCCGCGCTCGCGCATGCCGGGCAGCACCGCGCGGCTGAGGCGCGCGACGCCGACGAGCATGACCTGCACGAGAAAATCCCATTTGCCGATCGGGAATTCTTCGAGCGGCGCGACGTGCTGCAGGCCCGCGTTGTTGACGAGCACGTCGACCGGTCGCGTGACGGCGGCGAGCGCGGCGGCGACGCTGTCGTCGGAGGTCACGTCGAGCGCGATCGCTTCGGCCGAGCCGCCGGCGGCGAGGATCTGCGCGGCGACGGCGTCGACCGCGCTGCGGTCGAGGTCGGTCAGGACGATGTGGTGGCCGGCCGCGGCCAGTTCGGTGGCGATGCCGGCGCCGATGCCGCTGCCGGCGCCGGTGATCAGGATGCAGCGTTGCGTCATTGCGATTCTCCTTGCGGCCCGCGAACGCCGTCGGCGGGCCGCCAAAAGCCAAGCCTAGCAACCGCCCTGGGCGCCGGCTTGGTACGAAAGTACGATAGCCGAGCATATCCGGCTTGATAGGGTTGGCGAATGACCATCGCCCTGATCTCGCAGAACAGCGTTCTTCGCGTCTGCACGCTCGCAACGCTGACCTTGCTCGCCGCCTGCGACCGCGCGCCGCCGCCCACCTCGCCGTCGCCCACTGCCAAGCCGGCGCCGCAAGACGCCGCGGAGACGAAAGCGATGTTCAGCGCCCACCGCGTCAGCGAGCACCGCGACGCCGATGATCTGCTCAGCGCGGGGCTCGGCCTCGACGGCCTGCGCGCGATGACGCCGCCGGCGTTCGCGAACGCCGACGCGCCGACGCCGGCGGAATTGCGCCGCCGCGCGATCTGGAGCAACTGGCGCGGCATTGCCGATCTCACGCCGGCCGGCGGCTTCGGCACGCTCTACGGCGAACTGCCGATGGTGCCGGGCCGCGAATTCCAGGCCTTTGCAACCGTGCCCGGCGCGACCCAGCCGCATCGCGTGCTCGCGCAGGTGCCCGACGCGTTCGACGCGAAGAAACGCTGCCTCGTCGTCACCGCATCGTCGGGTTCGCGCGGCATCTATGGCGCGATCGCCGTCGCCGGACCGTGGGCGCTGCCCAAGGGCTGCGCGATCGCCTACACGGACAAAGGCGCCGGCACCGACTATTACGATCTCGGCGAGAAGCGCGGCGCGCGCCTCGACGGCACGCTCGGCGGTGCCGGCGACGCGCTCGCGTTCAAGCCCGACAGCGCGGCGGCCGGCGGCATCGCATTCAAGCACGCGCATTCCAAGGACAACCCCGAGGCGGACTGGGGCCGCCATGTGAAACAGGCCGCCGAGTTCGGCCTGCGCGCGCTCGCCGAAGCGCTGCCGCAGCAGGCGCCCTTCACGTTCGACAACACGCGCGTGATCGCGGTCGGTATCTCCAACGGCGGCGGCGCCGTGCTGCGCGCGGCCGAGCTCGACGGCGACTGGCTCAAGGGCGTCGTCGCCGGCGAACCGAACGTCTACGTCGACGCGCCCGGCGCGCGCACGCTGTACGACTACACGACGCAAGCCGCGCTGCTGATGCCGTGCGCCTTGCCGAAGCTCGGCCTGCCGGGCGTGCCCGACATCGACAGGCGTTGCGCCGCGGCCGCCGCCGCCGGCCTGATCAAAGGCGCGGATCTGCCGGCGCAGCAGACCGCCGCCTACGACGCGCTGCGCGCGGGCGGCTGGACCGACGAAGCGCTGCGCGCCGGTTCGATCAGCGTGACCTTCGATCTCTGGCGCGCGATCGCCGTGACGTATGCATCGGCCTACGGCCGTTTCGGCGCCGGCGAGGAGCCGTGCATCGCCGGCTTTGCGGCCGTCAACGCCGACGGCAGCGCGCGGGCGAGCACGAGCGCCGAACGCGCGGCATGGTGGTCGGACGCGAGCGGCATTCCGCCGGGCGCCGGCGTCGGCATCCGCATCGCGAATCCGGCCGAGCCGCACGAGGCGCTGAACTGCCTGCGCGCGTTGTGGACCGGCAGCGACGCCGCCGCGACGCGCGTGAAGCAGGGCGTCGCCGCGACGCATGCCGGCCTGCCGCGCAAGGGCCTGCCGATCATCGTGCTGCACGGCCTCGACGACGGACTCGTGCCGGCTGCATTCACGAGCGCACCCTATGCCGCCAAGGCCAAGGCGGCCGGCGCGGATCTGCGCTACTGGCAGGTGCGCAACGCGCAGCACTTCGACGCGTTCCTCGGCCTGCCGCAGTACGGCTCGGCCTATGTGCCGCTGCTGCCCTACGTCTACCGCGCGCTCGATCGCGTCTGGGCGACGATCGACAGCAAGGCCGAACTGCCGGCCGATGCGGTCATACAGACCACGCCGCGCGGACTCGGCAAGGCGCTCGAAGCTGGGCACCTCGCGCTGCCGTGATGGCGCGCGTGCGACGGGTGTGAGACGACGCAATGCGCCCGGTGAGACGGCGCAATGCGCCCCGGTGAGACGGCGCAGTGCGCTTCGCTTGTTGCGCCCTACGTCAGTTCCGCAGCCGGTAGCCGCTGCGGAAGATCCACCAGACGGTAACCAGGCAGATCGCAAGAAACAGCAGGGTCATGCCGAAGCTCAGCGCGGCATTGACGTCGGCGACGCCGTAGAAGCTCCAGCGGAAGCCGCTGACGAGATAGACGACGGGATTCACGAGTGCGACTTTCTGCCAGAACGGCGGCAGCATCGAGATCGAATAGAAACTGCCGCCGAGAAAGGTCAGCGGCGTCACGATCATCAGCGGAACGACCTGCAGCTTTTCGAAGCCGTCGGCCCAGATGCCGAGAATGAAACCGAACAGGCTGAATGTGACCGCGGTCAGCACGAGAAAGCCGAACATCCAGAACGGATGCGCGATCTCGTAGTCGACGAAGAAGCGCGCGGTGATCAGGATCAGCACGCCGAGGATCACCGACTTGCTCGCCGCGGCGCCGACGTAGCCGATGATGGCTTCGATCCATGACACCGGCGCGGACAGCAGTTCGTAGATCGTGCCGGACCATTTCGGCAGGTAGATGCCGAACGACGCGTTGGAAATGCTTTCGGTCAGCAGCGTCAGCATGATCAGGCCGGGAATGATGAAGGCGCCGTAGTCGACGCCGTCGACCGCGCCCATGCGCGAACCGATCGCCGCGCCGAACACGATGAAGTAGAGCGACGTCGACAGCACGGGCGAGGCGATGCTCTGCATCAGCGTGCGGCCGGTGCGCGCCATTTCGAAGCGATAGATGGCGCGGATGGCGTGCAGATTCATGCGCGGGTCCTCACGAGACTCACGAAGATGTCTTCGAGCGAACTCTCGCTCGAATGCAGGTCCTTGAAGTCGATGCCGTGCTCGGCGAGACGGCGCAGCAGCCCGGCGATGCCGGTCTGCGCCGCCTGCGTGTCGAAGGTGTAGACGAGTTCGCTGCCGCCGGCGGAGAGTTCGAGCGCGTAGTCGGCGAGGCCTGCGGGAATCTCCTCGAGCGGCGTCTGCAGCTGCAGCGTCAGCTGCTTCTTGCCGAGCTTGCGCATGAGCTGCGCCTTGTCGTCGACGAGAATGAGTTCGCCCTTGGAGATCACGCCGATGCGATCGGCCATCTCCTCGGCTTCCTCGATGTAGTGCGTCGTGAGGATGATGGTCGTGCCGCGCTCGCGCAGGCCGCGGACCATGGCCCACATGTCGCGGCGCAGATCGACGTCGACGCCGGCGGTCGGTTCGTCGAGAAACAGGATCGACGGTTCGTGCGACAGCGCCTTGGCGATCATCACGCGGCGCTTCATGCCGCCCGACAGCGTCATGATCTTCGCATCGCGTTTGTCCCAGAGCGAAAGGTCGCGCAGGATCTTCTCGACGAGAGCATGGTCGCGCGGCTTGCCGAACAGGCCGCGGCTGAAATTCACCGTCGCCCAGACCGTTTCGAACGCGTCGGTCGACAGTTCCTGCGGCACGAGACCGATCTTGCTGCGCGACGCGCGGTACTCGCGCGCGATGTCGTGTCCGTCGGCGAGCACTGTCCCGCCCGTGGGATTGACTATCCCGCAGATGATGCTGATCAGCGTCGTCTTGCCGGCGCCGTTGGGTCCGAGCAGCGCGAAGATCTCGCCGCGGCGGATATCGAGGCTGACATCCTTCAGTGCGGCAAAGCCGGATTTGTAGACCTTGCTCAGATGTGCGACCGAGATGATGGCGTCCACGCGGACCTCGTCGTCGGAGAGGCGCGAAGCGTAATGCAAAACACCGTCGACCGCGTGTATGCGCCGCGGCGTCGCGCAGCGGCGCGCCACGGCCGGCATTGATGCCGGCCGTGGTGACTCTCAGAGCCGCGCGTCGACCGGTTCGCTCTCCAGCGCGAGCACGCCGAACACGCATTCGTGCACGCGATGCAGCGGCTCGTGATCGACGAAGCGGTACAGCGCTTCGAGACCGAGCGCGAATTCGCGCAGCGCGAGCGCCTGCTTCGCGTGGACGCGGCGATGGCGCAGACGCGACAGGTTTTCCGGCTGCGTGTATTCCGGTCCGTAGATGATGCGCAGGTACTCGCGGCCGCGGCACTTCACGGCCGGTTGCAGCAGGCCGCGCGGTCCGGTCGCAAGCCCGCTCGCGGGCTTGAGCACCATGCCTTCGCCGCCGGCGGCAGTCAGCGCTTCCCACCAGGCAACGGCCGCGGCGACGCTGGCTTCGTCCGACAGATCGACGAAGCAGTGCTGCGTGCGGCGGATCAGTCCCGGATCGGCGGCGGCCAGCCGTTCGATCAGGCCGAGATGCCAGCGGTGGTCGCGCGCGAGACCGACGTTGCGCTCGCTCGCGAGCACATGGAACGGCGCGAGGCGCAGATCGTCGATGCCGGCGGACGTCCAGCAATACTGGCCATAGGCATCGACGAAGCGTTGCGCCGCATCGCGGCGCGCCTGCACGCGCACGAGATCGGGCTCGACCGCGACGCCGCGCGCGCGCGCGGCCTGCAGCAGCGATTCCGCGGCGGCGAGCGCCGACACGCCGGCCGCGCCGGTCGGCGCGTATTGCGTCTGCAGCAGCTCCTGCGCCTTGGCCGACCACGGCAGCAGTTCGGTGTCGAGCGCGATCCAGTCGGTCGCGAGTTCCTGCCAGAGGCCGGCGCGTTCGAGCGCGACGTCGAGCCGGCCGAGCAGCGCGGCTTCGAGCGCGCGGTCGGCGAAGAAGCGGCGTCCGCTGCGCGTGTAGATCGCGCCGCGGCCGTCGTCGCCGATGCCGAAACGCCGCAGCGCGACGGACGCGTTGCGGCACAGCACGACGATCGCGCGCGAGCCCATGTGCTTTTCCTCGCAGACGAGTTCGGGCACGCCGGCATGGCGATACGCCGCTATCGCTTCCAGCGGTCGCTCCAGCAGATCGCCGTCGCTCGCGGCCTCCGGCGGCGCCATCGTCGGCGGCAGATAGACGAGCCAGCGCGGGTCGATCGCGAAGCGGCTCATGACTTCGAGCGCCGCGACGGCGTTCTCCTCGCGCACCGTGATGCGCCGGAACGCGCGCGTCTCGATGCTGCGCTTGCCGGCGACGTCGCCCAGATCGAGCACCGCGGCGTCACGCGCGGCGGGTGCCGCGGCATCGTCGACGAGCGGCTTCACCGGCGCGTAGTACATGCGCGCGGCCGGCACCGAGACGAGTTCGCGTTCCGGATAGCGCAGTGCGGTCAGCTTGCCGCCGAACACGCAGCCGGTGTCGATGCACAGCGTGCGATTGACCCATTCGGGCTCGGGCACCGGCGTGTGGCCGTAGACCACCATCGCGCTGCCGCGATAGTCCTGCGCCCAGTCGTAGCGCATCGGCAGGCCGAATTCGTCGGTCTCTCCGGTGGTTTCGCCGTACAGCGAGAACTCGCGCACGCGCGCGGACGAGCGGCCCTGCAGTTCCTGCGACAGGCCCGCGTGCGCGACGACGAGGCGGCCGTCGTCGAGCACGTAGTGGCTGACGAGGCCGTCGACGAAGCGTTCGACCTGCCTGAGAAACGCTTCGTCTTCGGATTCGAGCTGCTGCAGCGTCTCGGCAAGACCGTGCGTGATGCGCACGTCGCGGCCGGCGAGTTTGCGCTGCAATTTGACGTCGTGGTTGCCCGGCACGCACAGCGCGGTGCCGTTGCCGACCATGTGCATGACGAGCCGCAGCACACCCGGCGAATCCGGACCGCGGTCGACGAGGTCGCCGACGAACACGGCCTTGCGGCCGGCCGGCGCGACGACCTCGGGCTGCTCGCGCGTGCCGCCGATCGTGTAGCCGAGCGCGCGCAGCAGCGCGACGAGTTCGTCGTAGCAGCCATGCACGTCGCCGATCAGGTCGAACGGTCCGTGCTCGTCGCGCTTGTCGTTCCACAGGCGCGTGCGCTCGATGCGCGCGGCGTCGACGTCGGTCGTCGATCTGAGCACCGTGAACGAACGGAAGCCCTCGCGTTGCAGCCCGCGCAGCGACTTGCGCATCGCGCGCGTCTGGCCGCGTATCACGTGCGGACCGAACTGGCGGTCCGCACGCTGCTCGTTGCGCTCATGGCAGATCGCCTCGGGCAGGTCGAACACGATCGCGACGGCGAACACGTGGAACTCGCGCGCGAGCGCGACGAGACGGCGCCGGTCCTCGACGCGCACGTTGGTCGCGTCGATCACGGTCAGGCGCCCGGCGGCCAAGCGCTTGCGCGCGATGAAATACAGCACGTCGAACGCGTCGGAACTCGCGTCCTGCGCGTTCACGTCGCCGGCGACCCAGCCGCGGCAGGTATCGGAGGACAGCACTTCGGTCGCCGCGAAATGCTGTCGCGCGAACGAAGATTTGCCGCTGCCGCTCGGGCCGATCAGCGCGACGAGGCTCAGTTGGGGAATCGTGATTGTCATGGCAGGAAGACCCGGTCAGGTGTCGCGCGTGAAGATGGCCATCTGCGTCGGCGCGCCGAGCGCCGCGTCGATCGGGCCGATCGGCAGCAGCCGTACCGCGTAGCCGCGGCGCGCGGCGACGCCGTCGGCCCAGGCGCGGAATTCGTCGCGCGTCCATTCGAAGCGATGGTCGGAGTGGCGCATTCGGCCGCTCGGCAAGGATTCGAACAGTGCGTTGTATTCCACGTTCGGCGTGGTCACGACGACGAGTGCCGGTCGTGCGAACTCGAACACGCTGCGCTCGAACGCCGGCAGCCGCGGCGGATCGAGGTGCTCGATCACCTCGATCGCGCAGGCCGCGTCGAACCCGGCGAGGCGTTCGTCGCGGTAGGTCAGCGCGCCCTGCGCGAGCGTGATGCGCGCGCGCCGCGACGGCGGCAGCCGCTCCAGATGCAGGCGTTCGGCCGCAATATCGAGCGCTCGCAGCGACACGTCGACGCCGAGGATCTGGTCGAACCGCGGTTCCTTGAGCAGGTGCGCGAGCAGGCGGCCCTCGCCGCAGCCCAGGTCGACGACGCGCCGCGCGCCGCTCTGGCGCAGGACGGCGAGCACGGCGCCGAGCCGCTGCTCGTTGAGGCTCATCGGCCGCTCGATGCGTTCCTCGGCGGCTTCGCGGGCCTGTTCGGTGCTGTCGATGTCGTCTTCTTCCGCATCGAGCAGGCGCGCGAGCGCCGAGCGGACGAGCGAGCGGCGGCGCTTCAGATAGCGGCTCGTGATCCATTCGCGCTGCGGATGCGCCGCGAGCCAGGTGCCGGCTTTCGCGAGCAGCTTCTCGACTTCGTCGTCGCCGACGAAGTAGTGCTTGTCGCCGTCGATCGCGGGCAGCAGCACATAGAGGTGCGTCAGCAGCTCCTGCAGGCGCAGGCAGCCGCTGAGCTTCACGCGCCAATACGGGCTCGCGCCCCATTCGGGAAAGCGCGCATCGAGCGGCAACGGTTCGAGTTCGACGCGATAGCCGAGCGGTTCGAACGCATCGCGGATCGAGGCCTCGCCGCCGCGCGAGCGCAACACGGCGATCTCGGCGTCGAGCGGAATCGGAGTCTGCGCGAGTTCCTCGCGCCCGCGGCTGGTTCCGGCCAGCGCGGAGCGGAACACGCGCGCGAGCGCGACGGCGAGGAACGAACTCGCGACATAGGGGCGATCGTTGACGTACTGCGCGAGCGGTCCTTCGCTGCCGTCGCCGCGACCGCGCACGAGGCCGACTGGATCGATGTCGAGGAGCAGCGCCGCGGTGCAGCGTTCGCTGTCGGCCTGCGGATAGAACACGTGGGCCTGGCCGAATGCGAGATCGACGGTCTGCAGACGGTCCGGATGTTTGGACAGCAGATAGCCGAGGTCGGTCGCGGGGCGGTGGGTCGTCGAGATGCTGAGCAGCATGAGAGTGACCGTGCAGGATGTCGCGGAACGCCGCGCCGGAGAGAAGATTCGCGGCGCGGCGGAAGGAGAGGCAATGTCGCGGTTCAGACCGCGACGGTCACGCGATAGCGCCGTTGCGGGTCGCTGCCGTCGGGCCGGATGTCGACACGCGCCGCGTCGAACGCGTGAATCACCGCGGCATTCGTTTCGAGGTGCAGCGAAGGCCGGCCCGTCACGAAACTGCCGCCGCCCGCGAGTACCAGCGGCAGCAGCAGTTGATCGGCGAGATGCTCGCCGACCGGCGCGCCGTGCGCGAGATAGGCGCGCAGTTCGTCGGCGGCCGTCTTCGCGACGATCTCGGCGCTGACGCCGTGCTCGCCGAGTCCGACGACGACTTCGGTCACGTGCTCGAAAGCGGCCGTCAGCACGAGCGCGTTGGCCGGTCCGGGACCGGCCGGCAGATCGAGCTGACGGCGGTTCGTCAGTGTCAGCCGCTGCGCGGCGGTGTCGAGTTCGCGCTGCGCGATGTGGTGCGGCAGGCTGCGCAGCACGGCGGTCGCATCGATGCCGCGGCTCTCGCCACGCTCGAGGAGTTCGAGCGGCCGCAGCGTGCGCGGCGCGATGCGTACTTCGACGCGGCCGCCGCCGGCCGGAAAGAAGCCGTGACGTTCGACCGTCATCGCGACCTCGGCACCCATGCGCGCAAGCTGCGGCAGGAACGCGGCGCCGATGAAATCGGACGACGGCGCCATCTGGTTGTGCGTGCCGCCTTCGAGGACGACGCGGCTTTCGCCGTTCGCCTGCAGCAGCGCGGGCAGCACGGTCTGCAGCACGAGCATCGTGCTGCCGGCGCTGCCGATCTTGAATTCGAAATGACCCGGACGGATCGCAGCGGGCCGGAATTCGAGCGCGGTCGAACCGATCTCGGCGCCGTCGACGGTCGCGCTGGACACGCTCGCCGCGGCCTTCACGCAGGCGAGATGCTGCCGCATGAGCCCGGGCTTCTTGCGTCCTGCGCGGATGTTGATGAGCCGCAGCGGCCGGCTCTGCAGCATCGCGAGGCTGAGCGCCGAGCGCAGGATCTGTCCGCCGCCTTCGCCTTGCGCGCCGTCGAGTTCGAGCATGGATTCCGTTCGCGTCTTCATTCGGGCCTTCCTGCCCGGGCGCTCGCGCTCAGGCGTCGTTGTTGAGTCTTGCCGCCAGCAGCTCGCGCGAGCTGAGCTGGCGCTTGCGGGTGATGCGAAATCGTTGAAACCGATTGGCGAGATCGTGTCGCGACTCGACATGGAGTCCATCTACCGGTGCCGCGTCCTCGCGTCGGTACCGGCGCTGGTGCGGCTTTTCGACAACCGTGCGTCGCGCTGCGTCGTACTCGGCATCTATCGTAACGAGCTCGCGAACATGATCGAGCAGATGCGCACCGCTCATGCTGCGCGCATCGATGCCGTTCGCGAGTTCGCTCCAGACCTTGTTCCACGGCCGGTCGACCTGGCTGCGCAGCCAGCGCCGCAGCGGCGACAGCAGGTCGTCGAAGCACTTCGTGCGATGGCGGCCCGGGTCGTAACTGTCCGCGCAGCTGTCCTCGCCCGTCCAGTCGGCGGCGCGCGGCTTGTTGCCGCGCGCCGTCTTCCGGCGCAGGCCGCCGCGCGGCCGTTCGATCAGCACTTCATGCAGGTCGGCACGCATGGCTCATCCCTTGACGCAGACGACCTGACGCAGCGTGTGCATGATCTCGACGAGATCGCTCTGCGCCGCCATCACCTTGTCGATCGGCTTGTAGGCGGCCGGCGACTCGTCGATGACGTCCGCATCCTTGCGGCATTCCACGTGCGCCGTCGCCGCGCGGTGCTCGCCGAGCGTGATGCGCCGCTTCGCCTCGTTGCGGCTCATCACGCGGCCGGCGCCGTGCGAACACGAGCAGAAACTTTCGGCGTTGCCGAGGCCGCGCACGATGAAGCTCTTCGCGCCCATGCTGCCCGGGATGATGCCGAATTGCCCTTCGCGCGCACTCACCGCGCCCTTGCGCGTGATCAGCAGATCGCGGCCGAAATGCGTTTCGAGCTGCACGTAGTTGTGGTGGCAGTTGATCGCCATCCGCGTGAGCTGGAACGACGGCAGATGCTTGCGCAGCACGCCGAGTACGGTATCCATCATCTGCTGGCGGTTCTGCGCGGCATATTCCTGCGCCCACTCGACGGCTTCGACATAGTCGTCGAACAGCGTCGAGCCTTCGCTGAAATACGCGAGATCGCGATCGGGCAGATTGGCCTGCTGCTTCTGCATCTCGTTGCGCGCCTTCTCGATGAAGTACTGGCCGATGCGGTTGCCCGCGCCGCGCGACCCCGAGTGCAGCATCACCCAGACCTGGTCGTTCTCGTCCAGGCACAGTTCGATGAAGTGGTTGCCGCCGCCGAGCGAGCCGAGCTGGCTCAATGGCGACTTGTGCGAGATCTGCGGATGGCGATCGACGAGCGAGCGATAGCGCTGTTCCAGCGGCCGCCAGCGGGTTCCGGCCGAATTCGGCGCGACGACCCAGTTGCCCTTGGCGCTGCGTCCCTCGACCGTGACGAATCCGTGCGGCACGGCGCGCTCGATGTCGCTGCGGATCGTCTGCAGGTTCTCCGGCAGCTGATCGGCACGCAGCGTGGTCTGGTAGGCCATCATGCCGCAGCCGATGTCGACGCCGACGGCGGCCGGAATGATCGCGCCTTCGGTCGGCACGACCGAGCCGACGGTGGCGCCGATGCCCAGGTGCACATCGGGCATCACGGCGATCCAGGGGCCGACGATCGGCAGCCGCGCGATGTTGCGCAACTGCTGCCGCGCGGCGTCTTCGAGCGGAACGCCGTTGACCCAGGCCTTGATCGGCACGGCGCCTTCGTCGTGCGAAGGGCTATCAGTTGCCTGACGCCATCAGCT
>CAMLLF010000003.1 GCA_946480705.1 uncultured Lysobacteraceae bacterium
TGGGGCGGCAGCGCGCGACTGCCGTACCTGATCGGCGCGCCGGCGGCGCTCGAATTCATGCTGAGCGGCCGCAACGCCTCGGCCGAGAACGCGCGCGCCATGGGCCTCGTCGACGCGCTCGCGTCGCCGGAGCTGCTCGTGGAGAAAGCGCGCGAGGTCATCCTGCACCCGCCGACCCGCCCGCTGAAGCAGCGCGCGCTGGCGTGGGCCACGAACCTGTGGCCGACGCGCCAGGCGCTCGCGCCGATGGTGCGCAAGCAGACCGCGGCCAAGGCCAGTCCCTCGCACTACCCCGCACCGTTCGCGCTGATCGAAACCTGGCGCCGCGGCGGCCCGCTCGGCAGACGCCTCGACACCGAAGCTCGCGCGGTCGCGAAGCTTGCGCAGACCTCCACGGCGCGCAACCTGATCCGCGTGTTCTTCCTGCAGGAACAGCTCAAGGGACTCGGCGGCGGCGTGGCCCACGGCATCGACCACGTACATGTCGTCGGCGCCGGCGTCATGGGCGGCGACATCGCCGCCTGGTGCGCGCTGCGCGGCTTCCAGGTCACGCTGCAGGATCGCGAGATGAAGTTCATCCAGCCTGCGCACGCCCGCGCGCGCGAGCTGTACGCCAAGCGGCTGAAGACGCCGGAACGCATCACCCCGGCACTGGAGCGCCTGCAGGCCGACGTCGGCGGAGCCGGCGCGGCCAAGGCCGACCTCGTCATCGAGGCGATCTACGAAAATCTCGAGGCCAAGCAGGCGCTGTACGCCCAGGTCGAATCGACGTTCCACGAAGGCGAGCTGCTCGCGACGAACACCTCGAGCATCCCGCTCGATCAGCTCAGCGCGAACCTGCAGCGTCCGCAACTTTTCCTCGGACTGCACTTTTTCAATCCGGTCGCGATGATGCCGCTGGTCGAGGTCGTGACCCACGAGCGCCTCGAACCCGACGCAGTCAAGCGCGCGCTCGCGTTCTGCAAGGCCATCGACAAGCTGCCCGTACCGGTCAAGAGTTCGCCGGGCTTTCTCGTCAACCGCATCCTGATGCCGTATCTGCTCGAGGCGATGACGCTCTACAGCGAAGGCGTGCCGGGGCCGGTGCTCGACAAGGCGGCGAAGAAGTTCGGCATGCCGATGGGGCCGATCGAACTCGCCGACACGGTCGGCCTCGACGTCTGCGCGTCGGTCGGAAAGATCCTCGCCGAATTCCTCGGCCTGGATCTGCCCAAGGGCATGGAAGCGCTGCTCGAATCGGGCAAGCGCGGCAAGAAGGACGGCCAGGGCTTCTACGTCTGGCAGGACGGCAAGCCGGTCAAGCCGCAGGTCGATCCGAACTACGAGGCGCCGGCCGACATCACCGATCGCATGATCCTGCCGATGCTCAACGAATCCGTCGCGTGCCTGGCCGAAGGCGTCGTCGAGAACGCCGACCTGCTCGATGCCGGCGTGATCTTCGGCACCGGCTTCGCGCCGTTCCGCGGCGGCCCGATCGCGCACATCCGCAGCGAAGGCGCGGCCAAGGTCAAGGCGCAGCTCGAAGCGCTCGCGAGCCGCTACGGCAAGCGGTTTGCGCCGAAGGACGGATGGGATCGCGTCGAGTGAGAAGAAAAAACCAGAGGGTAGCAGGCAGGAACTAGAGAAGGCGGGGCCTCGCTTTCCAGTTCCTGCCTACTACCCTCTATTTGTTTCTCTTTCGTACACGCGCAAATGCGCCGCCGCAGCACGCAGCAGCGGCATATCGACATCATGCGCGGCACCGCGGCCGATCAGGTCGCCGATGATGTGTTCGCATTCGGTGGCCGCACCGCGCAGCAGGTCGCGCAGCATCGATGCTTTCAGCGGCGAATCCGGCGTCGTCAGTATCGCCGTCGCTTCGGTCTTCGCGTCCTCGGCGACTGCATGGCCGGCGGCTGCCGCGACGGCGCAGGCTTCGGCATAGCAGCGCCGCAGCAGCCCGGCGCCGTCGGGCGTCGAGACGATGTCGCCGACCGATCCGCGCATCAGGCAGGTCATCGCGGCGAGCGTCGCGAGGAAAGCGAATTTTTCCCACATCGTGTCGACGATACGCTCGCTGCGGCGCACGTCGGCGGTTGCCGCCAGCAGCTCGGTCGACAGCGCGTCGAGACGTTCGTCGGATCCGCGCGCGCCGAAGGTCAACCGGTGCAGCTGTCCCATATGCTGCACGCTGCCGTCGGACTGCAGCGCGACGGAGATGTGACACAGTCCGCCGAGCACGCGATGCGCGCCGAAGGCGAGGTCGAGCAGATCGAGATGACGCAGTCCGTTGAGCAGCGGCAGCACGCGGCTGTCGCGACCGACCGCCGGCGCGATCGCCGCGAGCGCGGTGCCGAGGTCGTAGGCCTTGCACGACAGCACGATCAGATCGAACGTCGCCGCCGGCGGTATCGCGGTCAGCAGATCGACGGGCCCCGCGAAATCGCCGTGCGGACTGCGCACGCGCAGCCCCTCGCGACGCAGCAGTTCCGCGCGTGCCGGACGCACCAGAAACGAAACGGCGCAGCCCGACTGGATCAGGCGTGCGCCGAAATAGGCGCCGGTCGCGCCGGCGCCGAGGACGAGTACCCGCATCACATCGTGTGGGTCGGACGATCCGACCCGAGGATGCCGGCGAGTATCGATTCGATCTTGGTCCGCGCGGCTTCGCCGTCGGCGGATTCGTTGAACTGCACGCCGATGCCGGCCGTGCGATTGCCCTGCGCGCCCGGCGGCGTGATCCAGACGACCTTGCCGGCGACCGGCAGGCGATCCTTTTCTTCCATGAGCGTCAGCAGGATGAAGACTTCGTCGCCGAGCGAATAGCGCTTGGCCGTCGGAACGAACAGGCCGCCGTTCTTCACGAACGGCATGTAGGCGTTGTAGAGCGCGCCCCTGTCCTTGATCGCCAGCGACAGAATGCCTTGCCGCGGCATTCCGCCCATTGCCGGGGTTGCCATGTCACGCCCTCCTCGCCGCCGGCGCCAACGCGCGCCAGGCCAGCAACAGTTCCAAGAGAAGCAGTTCGCTGCGTACCGGTGTGCGCAATTGCTCGCGCACGCGGCCCGCCTCGCGGAACCACTGCGCTAGCTTGTTGAAATCGCTGATGGCGGTCAAGGCGAGCGGCCCGCGCGCGCCGCGCGCCTGCGCGGCCGCCTCGGCCTGTGCGAGCTGCGCGGCGAACCAGGTGCGGCGCTCGCCGTCGCCCTTGGCCCAGCGGTTGGCCACTTCGGCCGGCACGGCCTTGCGCGTCCAGAGCTGGCCGAGGTCGGTCGCGACCTCGGTGCGCAGCGCGAGCCCGCCGCCGCGCGCGAGTTCGAGCGCGAGGCCCGGATTGCCCGCGGCCGCATCGAGCGCCTGCGCCGCGCCGTCCACGCCCTGGGCCTTGAGCCAGGCCATCGCGTCGGCCGCATTCGGCAGCACGAAGTCCAGGCGCTGGCAGCGCGAGCGGATCGTCGCCGGCAGCCGCGAGGTCTGGTCGCTGACGAGCAGCATGACCGTGCCCGCCCCGGGTTCCTCGAGCGTCTTGAGCAGCGCGTTGGCGGCCGACGTGTTCATGAGGTCGGCCGGATCGATCAGGGCGACCTGATGGCCGCCGAATTGCGCCGTCATCGACAGGCGCTGCGACAGCCGGCGGATCTGGTCGACCGTGACTTCGGTGCGCAGCGTCTTGCCGTCCTCGCGCAGTTCGAGATTCACCTCGACGCGGTCCGGATGGCTGCCGGCGGCGACGAGCAGGCAGCCGCGGCAGCGGCCGCAGGCGCCGTCGCCGCCGTTTTCGCAGAGCAGCAGCGCCGCGAGCCCCGCAGCGAACGCGCGCTTGCCGAGTCCTGCCGGCCCGCTCAGCAGCAGCGCATGCGGCATCGCGCCGCGGCGCCGGCGTTCGAGGACATTGTTCCAGAGTGGACGATTCCAGTCGGCGCCGCTCATGGTGCGCTCCGCGCCGAGAGGAACCGGGCGAGGGTCCGCTCGACCTGGACGAGCACGTCGCCGATCGGGCGGCTCGCGTCGATCGGGCGGAATCGCTCCGGGTCGGCGGCGGCGCGCGCGCGATAGGCGGCGCGCACGCGTTCAAAGAAATCGAGCTGCTCGCGTTCGATGCGGTCGGCTTCGCCGCCGCGCGAACCCGCGCGCGCCATGCCCTGCGCGACCGGCAGGTCGAGCAGCAGTGTGAGATCGGGCCGCAGTCCGTCGGCGGCCCAGGCTTCGAGGTCGGCGATCCGCGCTTCGGGCTGGCCGCGGCCGCCGCCCTGGTAGGCGAAGCTCGCATCGGTGAACCGGTCGCTGACGACCCAGCGTCCGGCGGCGAGCGCCGGCCGCACGACGTCGCGCACGAGTTGCGCGCGCGCGGCGAACATCAGCAGCAGCTCGGATTCGGCACAGAGACCCCGGTAGGCGGGATCCAGCAGCACGCCGCGGATCGCTTCGCCGGCCGGCGTACCGCCGGGTTCGCGCGTGAACTGCGCGTCGATGCCGGCTGCCGCCAGATAGTCGCGGATGTGCGCCAGCACGGTGCTCTTGCCCGCGCCCTCGCCGCCTTCGAGCGTGACGAATGCGGCCGCGGTCATGGCGTGCGCCGCAACTGGTAGCGCGCGACCGCGCGATTGTGCGCGTCGAGATTCGCGCTGAATTCGTGCGAGCCGTCGCCGCGGGCGACGAAGTACAGCGCATCGCCGGGAGCCGGCTGCACGGCGGCGCGCAGCGCGGCCGCACCCGGCAGCGCGATCGGCGTCGGCGGCAGCCCCACCCGCGTATAGGTGTTGTAGGGCGTGTCGGTGTCGAGATCGCGGCGGCGCAGGTTGCCGTCGAAGCTGCTGCCGAGGCCGTAGATCACGGTCGGATCGGTCTGCAGCTTCATGCCCAGGCGCAGGCGCCGCACGAACACGCCGGCGATCGCCGGCCGCTCGTCGGCCTTGCCGGTTTCGCGCTCGACGATCGAGGCCAGGATCAGGGCCTGGTACGCCGATTCCAACGGCAGGTCGGGCGCGCGCGCCTTCCACGCCTGATCGAGCGCACGCGTCATGGCCTCGTGCGCCTGGCGCAACAGGTCGACGTCGCTGTCGCCGCGCGTCCACAGATAGGTTTCGGGCAGGAAGCGGCCTTCGGGATGGTCGGCCCCGGCGCCGAGCTTGCGCATGATCTCGGCGTCCGACAGCGTGGCCAGGCTTTGCCGGACACCGGTCTCGGCGGCGAGCGCGCTGCGCAGTTGGCGAAATGTCCACCCTTCCACGATGGTGAAGCGATGCCGGATAACGTCGCCGGCCGCCATGCGCCGCAGCAGTTCGCGCGGCGTCGTGCCCGGCGGCACGGCGTATTCGCCGGCGCGCAGGCGCGACGCGACGCCCATGCGCTGCGCCAGCGCGCGCCAGTACAGATCGTGCGCGTCGCTGAAGCCCGCGTCGCGGATCTGCCGCCGGATCGCCGCAAACGATGCGCCGGACGGCACATCGAGCACGGCCGTCTCGCCGACGCGCAGGGGCGTGTCGACGAACGCGGTCCAGTCGCGCCAGACCCACCAGCCGCCCGCGGCGAGCGCGATCAGCAGCAGCGCGAAAAAGGCGCGCAGTCCGCCGCCGCGTTTCGGCTTGCGGCTCGCGGCTTTCGCCTTCTTGGGCTTGCCCTTAGCCATGCGCGGGCTCCATCAGGCCGCGCTCGCGCCAGTGCGCCTGCAGCGCGCGCGCGACCGGTCCCGGCGCAAACGCGCGGTCGTCGATGCGATTGACCGGCAGGATGCCGCGCAGGCTGGAGGTCAGGAATACTTCGTCGGCTCGCATGACTTCGTCCCAGGTTAGCCGCACCACGCCGACATCGCGGCCTTCCAGCACGTCGGCGCGCGTGACGCCGGCAACGCCGCACTCGTCGAGCGCCGGGGTCAGCAGGCGTCCGTCGCGGACGACGAACAGATTCGCCGCAGTCGCGCCGATCGCGTTGCCGTGCGCATCGCCGAGCAGTCCTTCCGCGACGGCCGGATCGTTCCATTCCGCGCGCGCCAGCACGTGTTCGAGCCGGTTGA
This sequence comes from uncultured Lysobacteraceae bacterium, assembly GCA_946480705.1. Next base: position 5,993 of record CAMLLF010000003.1, read on the forward strand.
GGTGCTTGATGCCGGCCAGACGCGGCTGCGTCGCGAGACGCAAACCGCAGCAGCGTACCCGGATTCCGTGCACGTACCAATCGGGCGGAACCGTCGGCGCCGGCGTCGCCGTCACGACCCAGACCGGTTCGGGCGCGGCCGGCGGCGCGTAGCCGCGTTCGCCGACGCCGCGCGTCAGCGTGATGCGCACGGCTGCACGCGCGATGCCGCGGCAGGCCTCGCGCGCGGTCGCAAATACCGCATCGACGTCGGGCAGCGGCAGCGCCAGCCGCGCCGCGTCGCTCTCGAGGCGCGCGCGGTGGCGCAGCCACAGCGGCGCGGCGCCGTCGACGAACAGCACGGTCTCGAACAGGCCGTCGCCGTAGAGCAGTCCGCGGTCGCGCGCGTCGATCGCATCGCCGGCGCGGCCGTTGACGAAGCTGCGCGGCGTCATGCGTCAAGTCCGAGCGCGCGCAGCAGGCCGCGCGCCTTGTGCCGCGTCTCGTCGAGTTCGCGCGCGGCGACCGAGTCGACGACGATGCCTGCGCCGGCGCGCCAGCGCAGCTGGTCGCCGCTCTGCGTCATCGTCCGGATGAGAATGTTGAGATCGAGGTCGCCGTCGCGATTGAGATAGCCGAAGGCGCCCGTGTACGCGCCGCGGCCGCAGCCTTCGAGCTCGGCGATGATCTGCATGCAGCGCACTTTCGGGCAGCCCGTGATCGTGCCGCCCGGAAACACGGCGCGGATCACCTCGCCCGGCGTGACGTCGCGGCGCAGCGTCGCGCTGACGTTCGAGACGATGTGGTGAACATGGGCATAGGTTTCGACGCTCATGAGCTCGTCGACGACGACCGTGCCCGGTTGCGCGATGCGGCCGAGATCGTTGCGCTCGAGATCGATCAGCATGACGTGCTCGGCGCGTTCCTTCGGATGACCGACGAGTTCGCGGATGCGCGCCGCATCGTCGTCTCCGGCGAAGCGCGGACGCGTGCCGGCGATCGGCCGCGTCTGCACGCGCTCGCCCTGCACCTGCACGAGGCGCTCCGGCGACGAGGAGATCACGGCCCAGTCCTCGTGCTGGAACAGCCCGGCGAACGGCGACGGATTCGCCGCGCGCAGTCGTGCGTAGAGCGCGGCCGCTGCGGTCGGCTCGGCCAGCCGCGCACGCCATTCGCGCGACAGATTGACCTGGAAGATATCGCCGGCACGCAGGTACTCGTGGATGCGCGCGACGCCGTCGAGGAAGCGCTCGGGCGCGTCCTCGTCGATCGCCGCCAGTGCGATCGGCGGCGGCGGCGTTGCCGAGGCGGCGGCGAGATCGGCTTCGACGAGATCGAGCTGCGCCGCGTGCTCGGCTTCGGCGACGAGCACGGTGCGATCGTTCGCATGATCGACGAGTATGCCGACCGGGCAGCGCAGCGCGATCGCGCGCGGCAGCGTCGCGTCGGGTGCCGGCGGCAGGCGCAGCACCGGCTCGACCTGGGCGGCGAGTTCATAGGCGAGAAACAGCGCCCAGCCGCCGCGGAACGGCAGCGCCGAACTGTCCATGTCCCGCAACGTGCGGCGCGCCTGCCAATGCCTGTCGAGCGCGCCGAGGAAATCGCTGCCGAGATCGTTGCCGGCTGCGTCGACGACACCGCCGTCCGCGCGCAAGGTCAGGCTGTCTTGCGGAAATGCCGGCAGCACGTCCCAGCGCGCGTTGACGCCGGTCGCGGCGCTCTGCAGCAGGCACGGATAACGCGCGGGCCGTGCCGCCGCGAGCGCGAGCAGGTCATGGCGGCGCGGCAGCTCTCGCGTGACGAGTTCCTGCCGCAGCGATGCGGGAACGAAAACAGACACGGGTCAGAATTGTCCTGCAGGCCGGTGCGTCGGACGCGATGCGCGGCACGCGCGCCGGCGGCGAGCGTAGCGCGTGCCGGCGCGCAGCGTTCGTGAAACGCGGCGCGCGGTCAGCGCAGCGGCGCGCCGGCATGTCGAGGCGTTCACGCGACGGTTCCGGGTGAACCCGCGTCAGCGGCGCGCTGCGGTCAGATGCGGCGGAAGACCAGCGTGCCGTTCGTGCCGCCGAAGCCGAACGAATTCGACAGCACGACGTCGAGCTTGGCCTGCCGCGCGGTATGCGGCACGTAGTCGAGATCGCAGCCTTCGCCCGGCGCATCGAGATTGATCGTCGGCGGCACGACGCCGTCGCGCAGCGCGAGCACCGAGAAGATCGCCTCGACGCCGCCCGCGGCGCCGAGCAGATGACCGGTCATCGACTTCGTCGAGGACACCATCACCTTGCCCGCATGCGCGCCGAGCACGCTCTTCATGCCCTGGGTCTCGGCCAGATCGCCGGCCGGCGTCGAGGTGCCGTGGGCGTTGATGTAGTCGACGTCGGCGGCGTTCATGCCGGCGTCCTTCAGCGCGTTGGCCATGCAGCGCGCCGCGCCCTCGCCGTTCTCGCTCGGCGACGTCATGTGATAGGCGTCGCCGCTCATGCCGAAGCCGGCGAGCTCGGCGTAGATGCGCGCGCCGCGAGCCTTCGCGTGTTCGTATTCCTCGAGCACGAGCACGCCGGCGCCGTCGGACAGCACGAAGCCGTCGCGGTCCTTGTCCCAGGGACGGCTCGCCTTGGCCGGTTCGTCGTTGCGCGTGGACAGCGCGCGCGCCGAGCAGAAGCCGCCGATGGCCGTGCCGGTCGTCGAGTATTCGGCACCGCCGGCGATCATCACGTCGGCGTCGCCGTAGGCGATCATGCGCGCCGCGACGCCGATGTTGTGCGCCGCCGTCGTGCAGGCGGTGACGACCGAGATGTTCGGTCCCTTCACGCCGGTCATGATCGAGACGTTGCCGGAGATCATGTTGATGATCGTCGACGGCACGAAGAACGGGGAAATCTTGCGCGGGCCGCTTTCGGCCAGCGTCTGGCTCGTGCGCTCGATCGTCGTGATGCCGCCGATGCCGGCACCGACACTGACGCCGATGCGCTCGGCGTTGGCCTCGGTCACTTCCAGGCCGGAATCCTTGAGCGCGTCGAGCGAAGCGGCGATGCCGTAGTGGATGAACGGATCCATCTTCTTGACGTCTTTCGGCGGGATCCACTGCGCCGGATCGAAGTCGCGCACCTCACCGGCAATGCGCGTGGAATAGCCGCTCGCGTCGAAATGCGTGATGGGGCCGATTCCACTGACGCCGCCGACGATGTTCTTCCAGGCGGTAACGAGATCGTTGCCGACCGGGCTCAGAATGCCCATGCCGGTGATGACGACGCGACGCTTGCTCATGCGAATGCTTCCAGACTGAAGTAGCGGCACCGACGGCTGCTTGCGGCCGTGGCGGAGGTGCGCTCGAGCCGGCGTGACCGCGGCTCGGGATCGGCTGCGCCGGAGCGCCGGCAGCGACGCTCCCAAAACGCGAACTGCGCCATGCGGCGCAGCTCGGATGCAGCTTGGGGATCAGGCTCAGGCCTTGACGTGGGCCTTGATGTAGTCGACCGCCTGCTGCACGGTCGTGATCTTCTCGGCTTCCTCGTCGGGGATCTCGCACTCGAACTCTTCTTCGAGCGCCATAACCAGTTCCACCGTATCGAGCGAGTCGGCGCCGAGATCGTCCACGAAGGAAGCGTTCTGGGTGACTTCGTCTTCCTTCACGCCGAGTTGTTCGACGACGATCTTCTTGACGCGTTCTTCGATGCTGCTCATTGTGCAAATTCCTCCCGAAGGGAATAGTTCAAAACTGACAATACACTTCCTGCATGCCGCGGCGCACTGACTTGCGCCGTATCCCGGCGGGCCGGTCCGCCCCTGCGGGACCAAATCCTTGGCAACACAAAGCCCGGCGATTGTAGAGGAATCGGATCGGACCAACCAGATACGGCCGTTTGATTCGACCGGTTCCGGCAAACCGCTGATTTGTCAGGGCATGTACATGCCGCCGTTCACGTGCAGCGTTTCGCCGGTGATCCAGGCCGCCGCGGGTGATGCGAGAAACGCCACGGCATGCGCGATGTCGTCGGGCTGGCCCAGTCGCCCCAGGGCGATCTGCGTGAGCATCGCGTCTTTCTGTTCCTGCGGCAGCGACGCGGTCATGTCGGTCTCGATGAAGCCCGGCGCGACGACATTGACCGTGATGCCGCGCGAGCCGATCTCGCGCGCGAGCGATTTCGAGAACGCGATGATGCCGGCCTTGGCCGCCGCGTAGTTGGCCTGTCCCGGATTGCCGGTCAGGCCGATCACCGAGGCGATGCTGATGATGCGGCCCTTGCGCGCCTTCATCATGCCGCGCATCACGGCCTTCGACGTGCGGTAGACCGAGCTCAGGTTGGTGTCGAGGATGACCTGCCAGTCCTCGTCCTTCATGCGCATGAGCAATTGGTCGCGCGTGATGCCGGCGTTGTTGACGAGGATCGAGACGCCGCCGAACTCCTTGCCGATCGCGTCGACCAGCGCCTCGACGGCGGCGCCGTCGGTGACGTTCAGCACGCGGCCGTGGCCGCCGAACGAGGCGAGCGCGTGACCGATCGCCGCCGCGCCCGCTTCGCTCGTCGCGGTGCCGATGACGGTCGCGCCGGCCTGCGCGAGATGTCGTGCGATGGCGGCGCCGATGCCGCGGCTGGCGCCGGTGACGAGCGCGATTTCGCCCTGCAGATTTCCACTCATGGCTTTTGTTCCGTCAGCAATGGACTTCGGATGGACCGCTCAGGCGGCCGTCTCGGCCAGCGCGGCGTCGAACTCGGCAGCGCTGCCGATCGCGCGCGCCTCGAGCGACTTGTCGATGCGCTTGATCAGGCCCGCAAGCACCTTGCCCGGACCGCATTCCAGCGCACGCGCCGCGCCGCCGGCGACCAGCGCCTGCACGCATTCGGTCCAGCGCACCGGCTGATAGAGCTGGCGCTGCAGCGCGCCGCGGATCGCGTCGAGGTCGTCGAACGCACGGGCATCGGCGTTCTGCACGACCGGGATCGACGGCAGCAACCACGCGATCGACTGCATGCGCTCGGCGAGCCGGTCGGCCGCGTCGCGCATCAGCGCGCAGTGCGACGGCACACTGACCGCGAGCTTGACCGACTTCTTGACGCCGAGCTCGGCAAGCCGCGCGATCGCACGGTCGACCGCAGCGGCATGGCCGGCGATGACGACCTGACCCGGCGAGTTGTAGTTGGCCGGCGACACCACGTCGTCGCCGGCGACGTCGGCGCAGGCCTGCGCGATCTGCGCATCGTCGCCGCCGATGATCGCGGCCATCGCGCCGACGCCGGCCGGCACCGCGGCCTGCATCAGCCGGCCGCGTTCGGCTACGAGCGCTGCGGCGTCGACGAGCGACAGCGCGCCGGCCGCGACGAGCGCGGAATATTCGCCGAGGCTGTGGCCCGCGAGCCGCGCCGGCAGCGCGCCGCCGCGTTCGCGCCAGAGACGCCAGACGGCGACCGACGCGGCGAGCAGCGCGGGCTGCGTGTTTTCGGTGCGATTGAGCGCGTCTTCCGGGCCTTCCTGCGACAGCGCCCAGAGATCGACGCCGGCGCCGGCCGAGGCTTCCTCGAAGGTCTGCCGGACCAGCGGATTGGCCGCGGCGAGCTCGGCGAGCATGCCGACCGACTGCGAGCCCTGGCCGGGAAATACGAACGCGAGAGATGAGGTCATGAGGGAACGACTGTCCGCGAGAAATCGAAAAACGCGGCGGCGCCGGGCGGCCGCCGCGCCGTGCTCAGTAGCGCACGAGCGCCGAGCCCCAGGTGAAGCCGCCGCCGAACGCTTCCATCAGCAGCAGCTGGCCGCGCTGCACGCGGCCCGAGCGCACCGCATAGTCGAGCGCGAGCGGCACCGAGCCCGAGGACGTGTTGCCGTGCCGGTCGACGGTCACGATCACGCGATCCATCGGCATTTCGAGGCGCTTGGCCGTGGCCTGGATGATGCGCAGGTTGGCCTGGTGCGGGATCAGCCAGTCGATCTCGGACTTCTGCAGGCCGTTGGCGGCCAGCGTTTCCTCGACGACTGCATCGAGCGTCTTGACCGCGACCTTGAAGACTTCGTTGCCGGTCATGAGCACGCGCACGCCGGCGTTGTGCTCTTCCGGCTTGAAGCCTGCCGACACGCCGACCGGATTCCAGAGGAGCTCCTTGTAGGCGCCGTCGGCATGCAGATGCGTGGAGATGACGCCGGGCGTGTCGTCGGCCGTCAGCACGACGGCGCCGGCGCCGTCGCCGAACAGCACGCAGGTCGAGCGGTCGGTCCAGTCGAGCATGCGCGTCAGCGTTTCCGCGCCGACGACGAGCGCCTTCTTCACGGTGCCCGAGCGGATGAACTTGTCGGCGACGCTCAGCGCGTAGATGAAGCCCGAGCACGCGGCATTGACGTCGAACGCGGCGCAGCCGTTCGCACCGAGGCGATGCTGCAGCAGACAGGCGGTCGACGGAAAGATGAGGTCGGGCGTGGTCGTGCCGACGACGATGAGTTCGATCTCGCGGATGTCGACGCCGGCGGCATCGAGGGCCGCGCGCGCGGCGCGCTCGGCGAGGTCGGACGTGGTCTGGCCTTCCGCAGCGACATGGCGCTGACGGATGCCGGTGCGGCTGTGGATCCATTCGTCGGTCGTGTCGACGAGTTTCTCCAGCTCCGCGTTGGTCAGGATCTTGTCCGGCAGATAGCTGCCGGTGCCTGCGATACGGGAATGAATCAGAGCGGCTTCCCCCTGCATCTGCGCCCTGCGACCCGTCAGCGGAACGCGCCGATCGGGCTCGCACGGCCTGCAAAACGAATTCCGGCGCCTGCGCGCCGGAATGTCGTAGCGAACGTCGGCGGGCCGGCTGGCGGCCGCGCGACGATCAGTCTTCGGTATGGACCGGGGTCTTGCTCGGAATCACCTGGCGGCCGCGGTAGTAGCCGTCCTTGGTGATGTGGTGACGGATGTGGACTTCGCCCGTCGTCGGGTCGGTGGCCAGCTGCTTGGCCGTCAGCGCGTCGTGCGAACGACGCATGCCGCGGGTCGACGGGGTCTTGCGGGATTTCTGAACTGCCATGGGAACTCTCCAGGAAACGCTGTGTTCGCTTGCCGTAAGCGGTGACGAACCAATCAGTTACGCGGCATTTGCCGCACCTGCGCCAATTGCGTGGCGCCACCGCCGCTGCTTCTATTCTTTCTTCAGACTGCTCAGCGCGGCGAACGGGTTCGGCCGCTGCGGTTCTTCAGCCTGCTCCGGATCGGTCGACCAGTGGTAGTCCGACTCCTCCAGGCCCGGTTTGACCGGAATCAAGGGCAAGGCCAGCAGCAACTCGTCCTCGATCACTTCCGCGGGCCTGATCTCGGCCGATTCGAGCAGCAAGGGCTCGTAACCGGGCGGCAGGCCTGCTTCATCTTCTTCCCGCGTGATCAAACCCAGCCGGGTGTCGACGTTCACGGGCATTGCAAACGGCTCCAGCGTGCGCTGGCAGATAACGGTCAATTCTGCCTGGGCCCGCAGCGCGAGATAGGCTACGCCCAGCTCGTCGCGATCGAACTCGATATCGTACGCGATCGTTCCGTCCGGCGCCGCCAGCGCGTCGGCAAGACGCGGCAGATGGGCTACGGGCAGATGGCCGTTGAACGAACGCCGCGCCGAAACCATGCGCCAAGCGTCCACAATCTCGGGGAAAGGCGCAGACATGGGCGCGCGATGGTAGTTATGGCCGCCCCGGAATTCAAACTAAACCTGCGCCCGCTACGTCACTTAGGCGCGGCTGCGTCGATTTACGCCCGGCCGGGCTTGCGGCAGACTCGGCGCCGATGAATTACCTGATCGTGTCCATCGTCCTGGTACTGCTGGGGCTGTCGTATTTTCTCGTTCGGGAGCACCGATGGCGCCGGCGCGAACGCCGCCGCGAGCAGTCCATTCGGACCCTGCTCGACGAGGCCGACGCGCTCGAAGCCAGCCTGCTGACCTGCCGCGAACGCATGCAGACCCTGCGCGGCATGCTGGTCGACCTGCCCGAGGAAATGACCGGCGACGCCGACGAGGCGCTGGCCGCCGACGACAAGGTCCAGGCGGCGCTGCGCGACCTGCTGCAGCACCGGCTCTGGATCAAGCAGCACGCCGACGACGCCGGCCAGGCGGAACTCGATGCGGCAGTCGAGGCGCTGAGCCAGTCGCGCCGTTCGATGGAGCAACAGCTGCTGCGCCTCGACGAAATGACCGCCGCGCTGCGCGAGGCCCGCGCGCGATGAGCGGTGCGGCGACGCTCGACGCGATCGATCTCGTACTCGGCTCGACCTCGCGCTACCGCGCCGAGCTGCTGCGCCGCCTGACGCTCCGCTTCCGTCAGGCCGCGCCCGACGTCGATGAGACGCGGCTGGCCGATGAAGCGCCGGCCGCGCTGGCCGCGCGTCTCGCCCGGGCCAAAGCGCACGCCGTCGCGCAGCGCCATCCCGGCGCGGTCGTCATCGGCTCGGACCAGGTCGCCGAACTCGACGGCGATGCGCTCGGCAAACCCGGCACGAACGAGAGCGCCTGCGCGCAGCTCGCGCGCTGCAGCGGTCGCGCCGTGCGTTTTCATACGGCGCTGTGCCTGGCCGACACGCGCGGCGCCGTCGTGCAGTTCCATGCCGAGACCGACCTGACCACGGTGCAGTTCCGACCGCTCTCGCCCGAGGAGATCGCGCGCTACGTGGAGCGCGAACAGCCGCTCGACGCAGCCGGCAGCTTCAAGTCCGAAGGACTCGGCATCGCCCTGTTCGAACGCATCGCCAGCGACGACCCGAGTGCGCTGATCGGCCTGCCGATGATCGCACTGTGCCGGCTGCTGCGGCGCGCGGGAATCGCACCGTTGTAAATTCAATCGCGGCCGCCGCATGCGCATCGGCTGCCGAAACGGGATGTCGTACGACTCCCTCAGCGCGATGTCGCGCACCCCGGCGTCTCGCCGGCCCGCGGCACGCGGCCGCGGTACCACGCGAACACCTTGCGTCCGCCGAACAGCGACAGCTCGTCGAGCGGCTGCAGATCGGCGATGCGCGCGCACAGCGACGATTGCCACGCCTCGCGCTCGCGGGCGCTGCCGGTCGTGCGCTCGACGACGAGCAGCACGGAGTTGCCGGCTTCGCGTTCGCGCAGGCCGCGTTCGTCGAGTCGCCACAGCGCCAGCTGCGGCGCGCGGCCATGTTTGACGTTGCGCGGATGATCGAGCGAATAGACCGGCTGCGATGCGTTCAACTGAAAATCGAGTTCGGCGCCGAGCAGAAAATTGTCGGCGACGAGCACCGGCCCGCCTTCGCGCGCCAGCCAGCCCCGCGTGCGCGCGGCGGCTTCGTTCCAGCCGACGAAGTTGTACGGGAACATCTTGTACGTCGCGAGCGGCTGCGCGAACGACGGGCTCGCCGCCGCGGCGAGATAGGCCAGCGCGGCGGCACAACCGAATCCGGCGAGCGCAAAGGCACTCGCGAGCAGGCGCCGCGAAACGCGCGCGTTCGCAGTCAGCCGCGCGAGCGCGACGAGCGCGGCCAGATAGGCCGGCAGCGGCCAGTGCAGCCGGAAGCGCAGGTCGTCGCCGAACAGGCCGAACAGGAAATAGCCGACGACGACGCTGCCGCCGGCCCAGGCGAGCACGGCCGCGGTCATGTCGCCCGCGCGCCCGCGCGCGCTGATCCATAGCGCCCACAACAACAAAAGATAAAGGAGCGGCGTCACGACGAGCGCCTGCTCGACCGGCTGCGCGAGACCGTCGGCATGGAAGCGCCAGGGATGGCGGTCGACGAGCTGAAAGCTCAGCGCCGACCAGTCGTGCGCGCGATTGAACAGCAGCAGCGGCAGGAGGCCGAGCGAACCGGCCGCCAGGGCGACCCAGAAGCTGCGGCGGCGCCACCAGACGCCCTCGCGATGGAACAGCAGCAGGCCGAGCCCGGCCGGCAGCAGCATCGCCGCGCGATAGTGCGACAGCCACGCGAGCGCGAGTCCGCCGCCGAGCAGCCAGGCGCCGCGCGCGTCGTCGCGGACGAACCGCAGCAATCCCGCAAGCATCAGCAGCGCCGCGAACGTCAGCGGCACATCGGGCATGGCCATGACGCCGAGCGTGCCGCCGAGCGGCAGCAGCACCCAGCCCAGACCCGCCCAGGCCGCTGCGCTCGTGGTGCTCTCGCGCTGCGCGATGCGAAACAGCACGAGCGGCATGGCCGCGCCGAGCAGCAGGAACAGGCTGCGCATGCCGAGCGGCGAATGACCGAACACGCTCTCGCCGGCGCGGATCATGAGCGCCGTCATCGGCGGCACATCGGTGTACGACCAGGCGAGCGCACGGCTCTCCTGCCAATAGAACGCCTCGTCGCCGAACGGCGCGAGCGTCGTTGCGACGGCGACCTTGATCGCCTGCACGGCGAACCCAATGAGTGCGAACACGGTCAGTGCGTGTCGCGTCGAACGCGCCGGGCTGGCTACACTCACTTCACGGTGCACTACGCATCCTTCGTCGGCCCACTCATGACTGCGACCTCGCCCGATACCCCGCTCGTCCTGCCGGCCGACCTGCGCACGCGGCTCGACCGCTCCGTCGCACAGGTCAACGGCGTGCTGCTCGGCAAAGCCGCCCAGGTGAATCTCGCGTTCGTCAGCCTCATCGCCGGCGGACACCTGCTGATCGAGGATCTGCCCGGTGTCGGCAAGACCACGCTGGCGCACGCGCTGGCCGCGACGCTGGATCTGAGTTTCCAGCGCGTGCAGTTCACGAGCGACCTGCTGCCGTCGGACATTATCGGCGTCGGCATCTTCGAGCGCGACAATAACCGATTCGAATTCCATGCCGGCCCGCTGTTCGCGCAGCTCGTGCTCGCCGACGAAATCAACCGCGCGACGCCGAAGACGCAGAGCGCCCTGCTCGAAGCGATGGCCGAACAGCAGGTCACGGTCGACGGCCGCACGCACCCGCTGCCCGCGCCGTTCTACGTCGTCGCAACGCAGAACCCGCTCGACCTCGCCGGCACCTATCCGCTGCCCGATTCGCAGCTCGACCGCTTCATGCTGCGCATCAGCCTCGACTATCCGAGCCGCGAGGCCGAGCGCGAGCTCCTGACGTCGGCCAACCGGCAGGAACTCATCGCGACGCTCAAGCCGTGCATGAGCGCCGACGACATCCACGCGCTGCGCCAGCTCGTCGGCAGCGTCGTGGCGAGTCCGGCGCTCATCGACTATCTGCAGGCGTTGATCGGCGCGACGCGCGGCCATGCCGACATCCGCATCGGCCTGTCGCCGCGCGCGGGACTTGCACTGCTGGCTGCGGCACGCGCGCAGGCACTGCTGAGCGGCCGCGGCTATGTGCTGCCGGAAGACGTGCAGGCCGTCTTCGTGCCGGTCACCGCGCATCGCCTCACTCTGACCGGCAGCGGCAATCGCGACCGCGTCGCCGTCACGCGCGAACTGCTCGCCGGCGTGGCGGTGCGCTGATTTGAGCCGCGCTGCCGCCACCGGCGCGCTCTGGCTGAACCTGCTCGCGCGGGCCGAGAAGCGCTTGCCCGCGCTGACCCGGCTGCGCGCGCGGGAAAACCTGCCGATCCTGCTCGACCGGCGCCGCATCTATGTGCTGCCGACGCTGTTCGGCCTTGTATTCGCGGCAATGCTATTCGTCATGAGCATCGGCGCGCTGAACTACTACAACAATCCGGCGCTGTTGCTGACCGCGCTGCTCGGCTCGGTCAGCGTGCTCAGCATGCTCGTCGCGTTCCGCACGCTCGACGGGACCTGTCTCGACCGCGTCCAGGCCGAGCCCTGCCACGCGGGCGACCTGCTCGCGCTCGAACTCGTGTTCGCCGCGGGCACGCGCGTGCGGCCGGGCCTGCGCATCGACATCGGCGACAGCCACGCCGTGGTCACGGCCGAAGCCGGCGAGCCGCTGCGCGCCGTGCTCGCGCTGCCGACCGCACGTCGCGGCCTGATGACGTTGCCGCGGATCCGCTTCTGGACGCGCTGGCCCTACGGCTTGTTCCGTGCGTGGAGCTGGCTCAATCCGCAGATCGAACTTCTGGTCTATCCGCGCGCCGAGGCGAACGCCGTGCCGCTGCCGCAGGGCGCCGACCAGGCGCAGCGCAGCCGCATCCAGCCGCTCGGCGAGGAGTTCGGCGCGCTGCGCGAATACCGCGCGAGCGATCCGCGCCGGCTGATCGCCTGGAAGGCGAGCGCACGCGCCGACCGCCTGCTCGTGCGCGAACCGGAACAATTGCTCGGCGAGGAATACGTGCTCGATTTCGATGCGCTGCCTTCGCTCGATCTCGAAGCGCGCATCTCGCGCCTGACGCGCTGGGTGCTCATGGCGGAGGAACGTCGCGCGCGCTACACGCTGCTGCTGCCCGGACGGCGCTTCGGTCCCGATCTGGGCACCGAACACGCGCGCCGCTGTCTGCGCGAACTGGCGCTGTTCTGATGCGGCTGACCCGGCGCCAGTTCGACCTGACCACGCTGACCGTGCTCTGCGCGAGCTGGCTGCATGCGCCGCATTTTCCCCTTTGGCTCAATGTGGCATTCACCGCCCTGGTCGCCGCACGCTGGCTGCAGCGCCGCCTGCGCCCGGACTGGGGCAAGCCGCCGGCGCTGCTGCGGCTGCCGCTGACGCTCGCGCTGCCGATCGTGGTCTGGCTGCAGTACGGCAACATCTTCGGTCTCGATCCCGGCAGTGTGTTCTCGGTCGGCATGCTCGTGCTCAAGCTCGCCGAAACCGAGACCACGCGCGACGCCCGCGCCGTTGCGACGTTCGGCATGTTCGTGCTGATGGCAGCGCTGCTGTTCGAGCAGGATCTGCTGACCACGCTCTATGTCGGCCTCGGCGTGGTACCGCTGCTGCTCGGCCTGCGCGCGCTCGAGGCCGACGAGACCTCGGCTGCCGCGCTGTCGCTGACCCGCGTCGCCCCCGGCCTGCGTGCCGTGCTCGCGAACCTGTTCGCGGCGGTGCCGCTCGCGCTGCTCGTATTCCTGTTCCTGCCGCGCCTCGCCGCACCGCTCTGGGCCACGCAGACCTCGCCGCAGGGCCGCACCGGCATCAGCGACAGTATGTCGCCGGGCCGCATGGGCGAGCTGTTTCTCGACGACTCACCGGCGTTCCGCGTGAGCTTCGACGGCGGCAACGCACCGCCGCCGGCGCAACGCTACTGGCGCGGCGTCGTGCTCTGGCGCTTCGACGGCCGTACCTGGTCGCGCGGCGGCGGACTCGCCATCGCCCCGGGACAGCAGCCGCTGCGCCCCGAAGGTCCCGAGGTCGGCTACGACATCACGCTGGAGCCGACCGAGAAGCGCTGGCTGTTCGCGCTCGACATGCCGACGTCCAATCCGGCCGGCTATATGCGCGACGAGGACTACACGCTGTCGGGCCTGCGTCCGATCAGCAAGCTGCTCGCCTACTCGCTGCGCTCGGCGCCGCAGTACCGGCTCGGCGGACTGACCGCGATCCAGCGCGGACTGCGCCTGCCGCCGAACGCGAATCCGCGCGCGGTCGCACTCGGCAAGCAGTGGGCCGAGGAATTCGGCGGCAACACCGACCGCATCCTCGAAGCCGCGCTGAATCTGATCCGCAACGAGTTCCGCTACACGTTGACGCCGCCGCCGCTGGGTCGCAATGCGGTCGACGATTTTCTGTTCGAGACCAAGGCCGGCTACTGCGAGCATTTCTCCTCGGCATTCGCGGTGCTGATGCGCGCGGCCGGTATCCCGACGCGCGTCGTGCTCGGCTATCAGGGCGGCTACTGGAACGAGACCGGCGCCTACATGGTCGTGCGCCAGTCCGACGCGCACGCCTGGAATGAAGTCTGGCTCGAGAATCGCGGCTGGGTCCGCATGGATCCGACCGCGGCGGTGCGGCCCGATCGCGTCGAACTCGGCAGCAGCGCGGCGCACGGCGGAGGTTATGGCCGCGAGTGGATGCTCGCGCTGCGCAACCGCTGGGATCTCGTGAACCGGCTCTGGACCCAGATGGTCGTGCAGTTCGACGAACTGACGCAGCGCGGTCTGCTGCGCAGCGTCGGTATCGAGGAAGCCGACTGGCGCCAGCTCGGTCTCGCGTTCGCGGTCTGCATGACACTGCTCGCGGCGCTGGGTCTGTGGTGGGCGCTGCGGCGCGACCGCGGCGACGGCGACGCGCTCGATCGCGCCTACGACAAGCTGTGCGCCCGGCTCGCGCGACTCGGCGTCGCGCGCGCACCGTCGGAAGGGCCGGCCGACTATCTGCGCCGCGTGCTGCAGCAATGGCCGCAGGCACGCGAGACGCTCGAACCGCTGTTCGCGCGCTACATGCAGCTGCGCTACGCGAGTACCGATCTGCCCGCCGCGCCGCTGCGCGACTTCGCGCGGGACGCGCGCCGCATCGACCTGCGCCGCTGGCGGCGTTCGTCCTGATCGGGGATTCGAGTCCGGAGCAACTGCATCACCGACCCCAAAAAATCGGCGGAGCGACCGCTTCGGCGGTTTCCTGAACAGGCACGCCGCGACGACACGGGCCGGTGTATCGTCGGGACGTCGATGCGATTGCGGGAGCCCCCCATGTCCTTCATCCGCCTGAGCCTGACCACCGCCCTGCTCGCTCTCGCCGGCTGCGCCACGGCACCGAAGCCGCTGCAGGGCGAGTTCGCCGCCGCTGCGCCCGACGCCGTCGCCGATGGACAGAAAGTTCGCTGGGGCGGCGAGATCATCCGTGTCGACAATGCCGCGGATCGGTCCTGCTTCGAAGTCCTCGCGCGCCCGCTCGACGGCAGCGCGCGGCCGCTGCGCCGCGACCGCAGCGACGGCCGTTTTCTCGCCTGCCGCAACGGTTTCTACGATCCGGCCGTGTTCGAACCTGGCCGCGACATCACCGTGACCGGCACGATCGCCGGCAGCGAACTGCGCAAGGTCGGCGACTACGACTACCGCTACACGCGCGTCGCCGCCGACGTGATCTATCTCTGGAACGAACGCGAGGCGCTGGCCTATCCGTCACCGTGGTTCTACGACCCGTTCTGGTACCGGCCGTGGTGGGGGCCGTCGTTCGTCGTCATCCATCACCGGCATGAGCGGCGGAAGAACTAGAAGCGCCGGCAACGAGTGCAGCGGAATGAGAAACGAGTAAATGCGAAGCGC
>CAMLLF010000004.1 GCA_946480705.1 uncultured Lysobacteraceae bacterium
ACAAGGGCTATGTGATCAAGGAGTATTTCGCCAACTACTTCCTGCACACCTCGGACGTAACCTTCGACATGCAGGACAACCAGATGCAGGTGCACCACCAGATCGATCTGGACTTCGCCGCAGGCGTGCGCACGCTGCTGCGGCAGGATCCCGACATCATCATGGTCGGCGAAATCCGCGATCTGGAAACCGCGCAGATGGCCGTGCAGGCGTCGCTGACCGGCCACCTCGTGCTGTCGACGCTGCACACGAACGACGCACCGACCGCGGTCACGCGTCTGCTCGATCTCGGCGTGCCGCACTATCTCATCCAGTCGACGCTGACCGGCGTCGTCGCACAGCGCCTCATTCGCACGCTTTGTCCACATTGCAAAATTCCGCTCGCGGTCGATGCGCGGGCCTGGGACGCGCTGACGCACCGCTGGAATCTCGCCCTGCCGGAACGCACGCAGGGACCGGTCGGCTGCCTGGAATGCCGCAACACCGGCTTCCTCGGCCGTACGGGCATCTACGAGATGATGCGCGTCACGCCGAAGCTGCGGCAGCTGATCCAGGCCGATACGGATCTCGTGAAATTCAGCGAAGCCGCGCTCGCCGACGGCATGCGTCCGCTGCGCATCTCCGCCGCGGCGCAGGTGGCGCGCGGCGTCACGACGGTTGCCGAAGTCATGACCGTGCTGCCGCCGGTCGATTGATCGTGAGGCGCGTCCTCGTTCTGCAGACCGGCACGACCTTGCCGCAGGTCGCCGCGCGTCACGGCGACTTCGCCGCGTGGTTCATGCGTGCGGCCGGGCTGTCCCGGCACGATGTCGAGGTCGCACGCGTCGATCGCGGCGATCCGTTGCCTGCGGCGAATCGTTTCTCGGCCGTCCTCGTGACCGGCTCGGCCAGCATGGTGACCGAGCGCGAAGGCTGGAGCGAGCACACGGCCGAGTGGTTGGCCGCGGCCGTGCAGACTGCTGCAGCGCCGCTGCTCGGCGTCTGCTATGGCCATCAGCTGCTCGCGCACGGGTTGGGCGGCCGGGTCGACTGGAATCCGCGCGGCCGCCAGATCGGCACCAAGCGGCTTGCGACTGCGCCGGCCGCGACCGGCGACCCGCTGTTTTCGGGCATTGCGGAGTTCCGCGCGCAGACTACGCACCAGCAGTCGGTGGTCGTACCGCCGTCAGGCGCGCAGGTACTGGCTCATTCGTCCCTCGATCCGCATCAGGCGCTGCGTTTTGGTCCGCGTGCCTGGGGTTTTCAGTTCCACCCCGAGTTCAGCGCCGGCATCATGGCGGGCTACATCCGCGGCCGCGCAGACCGGCTGGCCGGTGAAGGGGTCGACCCCGCCCTGCTGCTGCGCGAATGCGGCCCCGCGCCGCGCGCCCGCAGCCTGTTGCGGCGCTTCGTGCGGCTCTCGCGTGAAGGACAGATCTGACCCTTGCTGCGTTTCGAACCGAGTAGCAATGTTCCGTATTCGACTTTGGTCGAATGTGGTCCTGAGGGTTATTCCAAATCCGAAATGCGGATAACCCTGATTTTTGAGTTCTGAAAAAACAAACGCCGCACGGCGGCGGCGTTTGGAGCGGTGGCGACCGATACAGTCGCCGATCGCGGAAATCGCGGGGCGCTTACTTGCGGCCCTTGCCGCCTTTACGCAGGCCGGCCAGCGGATCCGGCAGCTTGAGACCGCCCAGATAATCGTTGATCGCTTCGTTCGTGACATCGTACAGCGGACGGCCCATCACGGCCGCTGCTGCCTTGAGGCTGTCGCGCATGCGCTTGGAAACGCGCAGGCTGGCGTCGCGAGTATCTTCGTCAACAGCGGCTGCTGCGGCGGACTTTTTCATGATCTTCACCCTGAGTTAAGAAGTGCTGCTACGTGTACTGCGGGAATAGTATACGTGGCAGGTGCATGAAAAATACGCGACAGCGCCGCGGCGCTTGTTACGAATTGTAAATCTCAATCGCGCGTGAGCCGATCGGAAGCCCGTTTACGGGGGTGGCGATTTTCGGGGGCGCTTTGGAGACGCTCAGGTATCGGCGCTGTGCGATGCCGTGGGACGCGTGGCGATGGCACGGGCCGCGATAATACGTCAGTATGGCCGCCACGACGAAGGCGCCGACGACGACGTAGCCGCGGCTTTCCGTGAGCTGCGCCGGCGTCACCCAGCCCAGAGCGACCAGGATCACGACCGCGACGGGAACCTCGAAACACAGTCCGAACGCGAAAAAGATAACCAAAACAAAATCGAGATATTTCCCAATGTCCGTCATCATCGCGACGCCTTCGGGCGTGATCTTCGCGAGGAACGAGAACACCATCGGGAGGACGAGAAAATAGGCGAACGCCCCGCCGAGATAGAACAGGAATACGCTCGAGACGAGCAGCGGCAGGCCGAGGCGTTTTTCGTGGCGATACAGCCCCGGCGCGACGAAAGCCCAGAGCTGATACAGCACGACGGGCATCGCGACGACGAGTGCCGTACAGAAGGCGAGTTTCAGCGGCGTGAAAAACGGTGAGGCGACTTCGATAGCGACGAGCTGGCCGCCGGCCGGTAGATTGCGCAGCAACGGTTCGGCGAGCCAGGCATAAAGCTTGTTCGCGAACGGAAGCAGGCACAGCAGTACCGCGCCGACCGCGAGCACCGCCCTCAGCAGGCGCGAGCGCAATTCGACGAGGTGGGAAAAAAACGAGGCTTCTTCGCCGGGGTCCTGCTCAGTTGCGCTCATCGAGCTTCCTGCCCAGATCTTCGGTACTCTCGCGGACCTGTTCGGTGGTTTCGCGGAACTGCTCGGCCGCATTGCGCAGGTCGTCGCGCGGGTCGGCCGCGGCTGCGGCGTCGCGCATGCTGCGTTTGAGTTCCTCGGCGGCGAGTTCGCGTTCGACTTCGCTGCGAACGTTCGCCCAGCTGTTGCGCGCGCGACGCAGCAGCGCGCCCACCGTGCGTGCGGCGCCGGGCAGGCGCTCGGGGCCCAGTACGATCAGCGCAACGACGCCGATCAGCACGAACTCGCTGAAACCGATATCGAACATCGTTCGGCGTTATTCGGCTTTTTCGCGCTTGGCTTCGCTGGCGGCCTTCTCGGCTTCGGGCGCCGGGTCGGCCTTGAGCTTCGGCGCTTCTTCGTCGCCCTGCAGGCCTTTCTTGAAGTCGCGCATCGCGCTGCCGAGATCGCCGCCCATGTTGCGCAGACGCTTCGTGCCGAACACGAGCACGACGATGAGCAGAACGATCAACCAGTGCCAAAGGCTAAAACTACCCATTACCCCACTCCTGCAGATGAGTCGCGTCGCCGGAAATGGCGAAGCGCGACAGTGTAGCCGCGCTTTGCGTTGGGGTCATGACTGGCCACGCTCACTCGGCTGATTGCGCAGTGTACTCCTCGAGGCGATCGCGGAAATCGACCACGACTTCCGGCACATTGCCGACGCCGCCTTCAAAAATGCGTCGCGGCGTGACGCCGTCGCCGAACACCGCCTGATTGGAATCGTGATCGATCGCGAGCACCGAACCGTCGAGTGCCACTCCGGCAAACAGGCCGCGCGCACGCGAATAGGAGTAGATCTCGGCCTTGAGCTGCGCATCGGTCGACGCCTGGGCCGAGCGGCCGACCGGACCGGCGGCGGCCGAGGCATCGGCGCCCAACGTGAATTTGCCATGGACGATGGAGTCGACGCCGCGCTGGCTGCGGAACACGAGCACGACATCGGTCGACTGGACGCCGGCCTGGAAGCCGACACTGCCGCCGGTCATCGTGATGAAGCTCGGATTCGACCAGGTGCCGTCGGTGCCGCGTACCGTGATGAGACCGTGGCCGCGACGTCCACCGACGATGAGGCCGGCTTTGATGACATCGGGAATCACGGCTACCGCGTGCGCTTCGCGCAGCAGGTTGGTCGGGATGCGCCGATCGGGCGCCTGCATGATTTCGTCGAGTACGCGTGTCGCTTCGCGCGCGCGTTTGGCCTCGCTCTCGCCAGCACTGGCGCCGAACGCGCTCAGCAGGCAGCCGATGAACAGCAGGGCGCGCAGTATCGGTCGGTTCACGGAAACCTCGGATCGGAAAGGAGGGGTGCCGGACGCGCGGCATCGTGAAGCCATTGCCGACGCGACGGCATGGTGTCCGTCTTCGAGGGAATAGGCGCTTAACGCAGCGGGCGGCGCAGGCCGAATGCGGCAAGCAGCGCGAGCAGACTCGCGAGCAGGCCATAGCCCGCCGGCGTGCCGGCCGGAACCGCTTGCGGCGTGACCGTGCCGGTTGGACACGGTGCGGGCGGCGCGATCGCGAATCCGAACAGCGGCACGCTGCGCAGATCTTCCGGCCCGGTGATGGGGCCGAGCAGCGTCATTGAACCGGTCGCCGGATCGAGGCGCGCGAGGTCGCTCCAGTCCGGCGGAAATGCGTTTGCGGCGGGCGGCGGCGGCGGGATGTAGCTGACTGCGGCCCAGAGCTGGCCGGAAGCATCGAAGGCCGGCCATACCGAGCTGATCTTGCTGCTCGCGATATTGAACGAGCCGATCGCCGTTGCAGCGCCCGTGGCCGTGTCCACTCGGAACAGCGACGGGTTTTCGTAGTCGCCCGTGCCGAACAGTTCGCGGCCTCGTGCCGCGAGCCCCGTAACGCGGGCGCCGGTCGGTCCGACGTAGGTCGTGAAACCGGTATTCGTGTCGACTTTCCAGAGTTTTCGCGCAACGCCGGACGCCAGCCATGCCGATCCGTCGCAGGTCACCGCATAGGACAGGTCGAGTGCGTCGAGGCGCTGCGGATCGCCCTGGCCGGCGAGGCCGAGGCTGCCGACATAGTTTGGCGAGGAATTCAGGAAATCGAGACGGAACAGCGATTTCGTATTGTCGGACGAGGCCAGTAGCGCACCGTTCGGTGCATAGGCCAAGCCTTTGATGACGATGGGCTGGCCGGCGAACAGCCCGGTTTCGCCGAGCAATGTCGCTGTGCGCGTCGCGATGTCGACGCGATAGATCTGGTCATAGGCCGGTGCAATGGCGAACGGCTCCGCCGTGGCTGCGGTTGCAGCCAGCGAAGCAAACAGTGCCGCGGCGGCAGGGCGTGCGCGCAGGCTCATTGTCCACCGTCTTTTGTTATCGTTTCTGGTAATCGTCGGCCGCATCGGGCGCTGACACGGCGGAGCCAGTCTAAGCACGTTCCGGCCGGGCCACAAGGTCGCAAGAACGTCAGCCGGCCGGGTTTCGGCGGCGTACCCAACCATTCGGGACACCATGTTCGGAACCAGGCAGTACCACGCGGCGCCGCCCGCCGCGCAAACCGGCCACGGCGGCGTTGCCGTCGTACTCGTCAATCTCGGCACGCCGGCAGCCCCCACGACACCGGCGGTGCGTCGGTATCTCGCCCAGTTCCTGTCCGATCCCCGCGTCGTCGAGCAGCCGCGATGGTTGTGGTGGCCCGTGCTGCATGGCGTGATCCTACGGCTGAGGCCGGTTCGGTCCGCTCATGCGTATGCGAGCGTCTGGACGCCGCAGGGTTCGCCGTTGCTCGTCCTCAGCGAGGCTCTCGCGCGGGCGCTCGATCATCGCCTGCAGCGCGACACCGGCGGGCGCGTCCGGGTGCGCCTCGGCATGACCTACGGCGAACCCGCGCTGCCTCGTGTCGTGCGCGGCCTCGTCGACGAAGGTTTCCGGCGCCTGCTGTTCGTGCCGCTGTATCCGCAGTATTCCGCAACGTCGACGGGTGCCGCGCTCGACGCGCTGGCTGATACCGTCAAGTCGTTGCGCTGGCCTCCGGAGCTGCGAACGGTCGGCGACTATCACGCTCAGCCGGCACATATCGAAGCGCTGGCGCGCAGCGTCGAGCGTCATTGGGCGTCGCACGGACGCGGCGAACGGTTGCTGCTCTCGTTTCACGGCATCCCGCAGCGCTGTGTGGAATCCGGCGATCCCTATGCCGCACAGTGCCGGGCGACGGCGGCGCTGCTCGCGACGCGGCTCGGCCTCGACGACGCTGCGCTGATCGTGAGCTTCCAGTCGCGCGTGGGTCGCGAGGAATGGCTCAAGCCCTACACCGACGCGACGCTCGTCGAACTCGCGCGTTCCGGCGTGCGTTCGGTGCAGGTGCTGTGTCCCGGCTTCGCGGTCGACTGCCTCGAGACGCTCGAGGAAATCGCGGTCGAGAATCGCGAGCGGTTTCTGCGAGCCGGCGGCGAGCGCTACGAGTACATAGCCGCGTTGAACGACAGCGACGATCAGGTCGGCGCACTGGCTGCGCTGATACATCCGCACCTGCAGGGCTGGCCGGTGCCGGGCATCGCTTCAGGAGAGACTCCGCATGTCGCCGCATGACATCGCGATCGAGCTGCCGCATCTGACGCTCGCGGCGCGGCGCTGGGGCGAACCCGGACTGCCGCCGCTGCTTGCCGTGCATGGCTGGCTCGACAATGCGGCATCGTTCGACGCGCTGGCGCCGCTGCTGGCGACCCGCTTCGAAGTGACCGCGATCGACCTGCCCGGCCACGGACGCTCGGCGCACCGCCCGCCGGGCGCCTGGTATCACTACGTCGAATATCTGGCCGACCTGCAGGCGGTCGCGGCGGCACTGGGCTGGACGCGCTTTTCGCTGCTCGGTCATTCGCTGGGCGGCGCCGTGGCCAGCATCTTCGCCGCCGCGCAGCCCGATCGGGTCGAGCGGCTACTGCTCGTCGAATCGCTGGGGCCGCTGACGGCCGCGCCCGAACTCGCGCTGGAGCAGTTGCGTCGGGGGCTGAGTCAGCGTGCGGATTTCGCCGCGAAGTCGTTGCGCGTGTTTCCGGATTCCGCCACGGCGGTTCGTGCGCGGATGCTCGCGAACGACCTCGGCGAAGCCGCTGCCGCCGCGCTGGTCGAACGCGGCCTTGCGGCAGTGCCGGGCGGCTGGTCCTGGTCTAGCGATGCCCGCCTGACGCTGGCGTCGCCGTTGCGCTACACCGAGGCGCAGATCCAGAACATCCTCCGCGGCATCGCTGCGCCGACCTGCGTCGTGCTGGCCGATCCGGCGACGTCGTATCTGCCGACAGCGATGATGCAGGCGCGCGCTGACTGCGTGGTCGACATCGAAGTGCGTCGCCTGCGCGGCAACCATCACTTGCACATGGAGCATGCACAGGCCGCGGCTGCGCTATTCCACGCGTTTTGCGACCGCGCGGACGGGCCTACTGATCGATGAGCCGCGACAGCTCGGCCTTGAGCGCGTGTCCCTTTTCGCGCAGCCAGTCGCGCTGGCCTTTCCAGTCCGGGTAGAAGCTCGCGACGAGATTCCAGTAGCGCGGCGAGTGGTTGCGGATCTTCAAGTGACACAGCTCGTGCACGACGACGTACTTCAGCGCCGCCGGCGGAGCGAGCGCGAGCGCGAGATCGAGCGTCATGCAATCGCGCGTGTCGAGGCTGCCCCAAAGACTCTTGAGCGGGCGCACGCGCACTGCGACCGGCGAGGCCTGCAGTTCGGAGGTATAGCGCGCGAGCAGGCGCGACACGTCGCGGCGGATCTGCGCATCGAGGAACGATCGCAGCAGCGCGCGGGCCGCTGGCAGTGCGCGCTTGCCGTGCGTTTGCGGCAGGGTCAGCACGAGCTTGTCGCCTTCCTGCGCGATGCTCGGAAACGCGCCTTCGCGCCAGAGCATCTGGGTGGTTTCGCCGCGCAGCGGAATCAGCGTCGGTGCGCCCGGCAGCAGCGGCGGCGGGCCCGAGGCGTCGAGCTGCAACTGGTCGAGTTTGCGTTCGAGCCAGTCGACATGCTTGCGCAGGAACGCGAACACCTGAGCGGGGTGCGTGCCTTCGGGGTAGGACAGGCGGGCGCCGCTCGCGGTCACGGTCAGGCGCAGCCGGCGCGCCTGCGGGTGCGCCTTCTTGAGCACCTTGATCGTCTCGCCGTTGGGCGTCGACAGTTCGAGGTAGTGGTTGTCGTCCGGGGCCATGCCTGTTCCTTACCCAGCGGTCCGGCGCGGGCGACGGACGCGGTTCAAACGGACAATCCCTTGCCGGAGCCGGTTCCGTCGTCGCCGACCGAACCGGTTTCCTCGATTCTCGCCGTGCCGTGTTTCAGCGGTCTGTCGGACGCGGCAGGCGGAACCATTCATCGAGCTTGCGGAGCAGGCGCTCGACTTCGAGCGTCATCAGCGCCATGCGGGCATCGAGTTCCGCGGCGGCCGATTCGGCGTCGGTTTCGTTCAGCTCGTCGAGCACCTGGTCGAGGAAACGCAGCTTGCGGATGCCGAGCTGAAACACCTGCTTGCCGGTCTTGAGGTGCTCGCGCACCTCGTCGGTTTCAAGGTCCTGACGGCGGCAGCGCACGATCGCACCGGATTCGGCCGGATCGCGCAGCTCACATTCGTCCGCCAGGGCCAGACCGGCCGGTAGCTTGCCACTAACCACCCAGTCCGTCATCAAGGTCCGCGGCGACTCCTCGGGCGCCATCGGCGTGGCCGGGAAGGTGCCGGTCGCCTCGCGCAATTCCGACAGCACCTCCTCGGCCGACTTGCGGCTCGACGTGTCGACGACGAGCCAGCCGTTCTTGAGATCGAGATAGGCCAGCATGCGGAACGGCTTCACGAACGCACGCGGAAGGAAGTCGGTCAGGATCTCGTCCTTCATGCGCTTGCGCTCTTTCGCGCCGACGCGCCGGCCCTGTTCTTCGTTGATCTTCTGCAGTCGGGCCGACAATTCCTCGTTGACTACCGAGCCCGGCAGTAGTTTGTCCTCGCCGCCGAGCGCCACGAGCGTGTACGGCCCGACCTTGTGCACGAGCGCGTCCGCATTGCGACCGTGCGGCGAGACGAAGCCGCGCGTGGACTGCTCGAGCGGGCCGCACGGGCGAAGCCGCTTTTCGTCGAGATGGGTTTCGAGTTCGGCCAGGGATTCGGCCATGGCTTCGGAGAAGCGGAACAGCGTCAGATTGCGGAAGAACATGAAACCCCGAGGGGTGGGTCCTGGCCCACCGGTAAGTGAGTAGAGCGGAACGGGCTGCGGCAGGCGAGGCTAGCCGGCCTCGGTCTCATTTGCTGCGTCGGCGGGTTCGCCGCGCAGCCAGTCGCCGGCACTGGCACGCAGCTGGCTGCCGAGCGCGGCGAAGTCGAACAGCGTGCGGTCGGCAAGTTGCGACGGCGATATGTCGCCGATCGCGCGGAACACGTTCTCGACGCGTCCCGGGAACTGACGGTCCCAGTCGGCCAGCATGGCCTTGATCGCCTTGCGCTGCAGATTTTCCTGCGAGCCGCAGAGATTGCACGGCATGATCGGGAACGCCTTCGCTGCCGCGTAGTCGGCGATGTCGTCCTCGCGGCAGTACGCGAGCGGGCGAATGACCACGTTGCGGCCGTCGTCCGAGCGCAGCTTCGGCGGCATGGCCTTGAGCTTGGCCTGGTGAAACAGGTTCAGAAACAGCGTCTCGACGATGTCGTCGCGGTGATGGCCGAGCGCGATCTTCGTAAAGCCTTCGGCCGCGGCATGGTCGTAGAGGTTGCCGCGCCGCAGGCGCGAGCAGAGGCTGCACATCGTGCGGCCTTCCGGTATCACGCGCTTGACGACGCTGTAGGTGTCCTGCTCGAGAATCGTATGCGGCATGCCGATCGATTCGAGATAACCGGGCAGCGTCCGCGCATCGTAGCCGGGCTGCTTCTGATCGAGATGCACCGCGTGCAGTTCGAACGATACCGGCGCCTTGGCCTGCAGCTGGCGCAGCAGATCGAGCAGCGTGTACGAATCCTTGCCGCCCGACAGGCACACCATGACGCGGTCGCCGTCTTCGATCATGTGGAAATCGGCGATCGCCTGGCCGACCTGGCGGCGCAGCCGCTTGGCCAGCTTGTTGGCGTTGATTTCCTGCTTGCGGACGGCGGCAATGCTCATGGGCGGGACGGCAGACGTGAACCGCCATTGTAGCAGCGCATCCGCCGCGGGCCGTCCGCGGACTACGAGCCGCCGCCGAAGCCCGCTACACTCGGTCGACTCTGAACGCCGCGCGACGATGCACCAGGATCCTGCCGAAATCACGCGTCAGCTGATCGAGCTGCGCATCGAACACCGCGATCTCGACGCGGCTATCGGCCGCCTGTCGGCCGACAACGCAAGCGACGAGCTGCAGCTCAAGCGCCTCAAGAAGCGCAAGCTGCGGCTCAAGGACATGATCGCGTACCTCGAGAACCAGCTGATCCCCGATCAGCCGGCCTGAGTTGCGAGTCGCGGCTGCGTCGCCGCGCGCGGCAGCCCGAGCGCGATCGAAGCGAGTGCGGCGAGCGCCAGCAGCCAGCCGTAGTGCACCTGGCCGACGAGTTCGAGCGGCGACGCTTTCGCGATCGACGCAGCCAGCAGGATCTGAGCCCCGTAGGGCAGCACGCTCTGCGTCACGCAGGCAAACACGTCGAGGAGGCTCGCGCTGCGCGCCGGGCTCACGCCGTGGCGTTCGGCAATCTCGCGCGCTGTGCTGCCGCTGATCAACAGCGCGACGGTGTTGTTGGCCGTGAATACATCGGTCAACGTCGAAACGGCGGCCAGCGACAGTTCGCCGCTGCGCCGGCCCTGACCGCCGGCCAGCGCCGCGACGCGCGCGGCGAGCCAGGCCAGCCCGCCCTGCGCGCGCGCGAGCGCCGCGAGCCCGCCGATCAGCAGCGACAACAGCGTGATCTCGAACATGCCTTCGAAGCCGGCATAGATGTCGCCGCTGAACGCGGCCGGCGAGTAGCCGGCCTTGAGCGCAAAGCCGAACGATCCGGCCAGAATCAGGCCGACGCCGAGCACGACGAGTACGTCGACGCCGAGCAACGCGAGCACGAGCACGACGAGATACGGCAATGCCAGCCACGGCGAGACGTCGGGCACCGCGGGAGCCGCGGTGCCCTGTCCGAGTACGGCGAGCAGCACGAGGCAGGCCAGCGCGGCGGGCAGCGCGAGCCAGAAATTCGCGCGGAACTTGTCGCGTACGCTAGCGCCCTGCAACCGCGACGCGGCGATCGCGGTGTCGGAAATCACCGACAGGTTGTCGCCGAACGTGGCGCCGCTGAGGACCGCGCCCAGCGCGAGCGCCGGCGCGATGCCGGCCGCCTCGGCGACGCCGAGCGCGATCGGCGCGACGGCCGCGATCGTGCCCATCGACGTGCCCATCGCGAGTGCGACGAAGCCGGCGACCAGGAACAGTCCCGGCAGCGCGAGCCACGGCGGCACGGCGTTCAAGGTCAGCCAGACCACCGCATCGACGCCGCCGATGGCCTTGCTGACCGCGGCGAACGCGCCGGCGAGCAGGAAGATCAGGCACATCAGCATCACATCGGCATTGCCCATGCCGGCGAGAAACGTATCGAGCGGCCGCGCCCGGCGCGCGAGCCAGAACGCGAGCGCGATCGCGGGAAGGATCGCGACCGGTGCGCGCAGTTGATAGAACGCGTCGGGATGACCCTGCAGCGTGAACCAGAGTCCCGTGCCGAGGAACAGCGACAGAAAAACGCCGAGCGGCAACAGCGCCCGGGCGGAATGCGGAGCGGACATCACGATCTCGAAAAGGGCGCACACGCGCCGTGCTGCATGGCAGCATAGACGGCTGGACGTCTGTTTCGAAATATTCTGCGCGGCAGTGCATATGCCGCCCGGGGCATATGCACTGCGACCCGCGGGCGGTCAGGCAGCCTTGTCCGGCGCGACTTCGGGCGCCGCCGGCGGCTTGAGCTGCGGCGCGAGCTTCAGGATGCCGTGGCGGATCTCGCGGCTCAGGATCACCTTCGCGTCCTTCGCCACGATCGCGAGCGCCGCATCGAAGTCGAGCTTGCCCGCCTCGTCGGTCCAGACCACCTTGCGTTCACGCAGTTGCTGGATGAAGCCCTTGAACAGCGACTTGTCGAAGAACTCCGGAGCGTTGAGTTCATGCAGCAGCGTCAGGCGCTGGGCGGTCAGCGTGCAGAGGTTCTCGAGTTCCGCCGCGCTGATCGTATGCGGGCCATGCTTCACCAGAACCGCGATCGTGATGTAGTAGCGCTCGAACGCCTGCAACAGGCTGTGCGCGAGCGTGCGCAGCTGGAATGCCGCGTCCCCCTGGCCGGCGCCGCGATTGAGCACGCGGCCCTCCGCATCGGGCGTGAGCACGCCGCGGCGGATGAAGAAATCGACGGTCGCGTGGATGCGTTCGACGAAGCCGGCCTCGTCCCAGGGCAGGAACAGCTCGGACTGGATGAACGGATAGATCAGCTTCGACAGCCGCAGCAGGGAGGCGCGCGCCATGCGCCGGTTGTTGATGAAGCAGCAGGCGATCCAGGCCGACGCGGCAAACAGATGCAGCACGTTGTTGCGGAAGTAGGACAGCAGCGTCGCCTGCTTGCCTTCGCTCGTCAGCACGTCGCCGAGCGGGTGGCGGATGCGGCGGATCCACTGCATCTTCTCGCCGTAGGCGACGATCTCGGCCGGCGTCTTCGACGTCAGCGTGATGCGCTCGGCGTACGGCAGCTCGGCGAGCAGCGCTTTGTACAGTTCCAGTTGTGCAAGAAGGTCGGTTTCGGCCATCGCATGCTTCGGCGTCGCGAGCAGCGCGACCGCGAGCAGGTTGATCGGATTGACGTCCGCGGCGCTGTTGATGCTGATCTGGATGCGCTCGGCCAGCGCGTCGACGCTGCGGCCGAACCATTCGGGCTTGTCGTCGTCGGCGTTGGCACGCCAGTCCGGCGCTTCGCGCTGCAACAGTTCCTCGAGGAACACCGGCTCGCCGAAATTCACGGCAACGCGGCCGTAGTGCTCGCGCAGCTTCTTCACCGAGCGCAGCAGGCCGAACAGCGACTCCTTCTGCTTGGCCTGGCCCGACAGTTCGCCGATGTAGCTGTTGCCTTCCATCAGCTTTTCGTAGCCGATGTAGACCGGCTGGAACACTACCGGCCGCCGCGATTCGCGCAGAAAAGCGCGCAGCGTCATCGCGAGCATGCCGGCCTTGGGCTGCAGCAGGCGCCCGGTGCGCGAACGGCCGCCTTCGATGAAATATTCCATCGAGACGCCGCGTGCGAACAGCTGGCTAACGTATTCGGTGAACACGGCCGAATACAGTGCGTTCGCCTTGAAGCTGCGGCGCAGGAAGAACGCGCCGCCGCGCCGCAGCAGCGGTCCTACCAGCGGCAGATTGAGGTTCACGCCGGCAGCGATGTGCGGCGGCACGATGCCGTTCGTGTACAGCAGCCAGCTCACGAGCAGATAGTCGATGTGGCTGCGGTGGCACGGCACATAGATGATTTCATGACCCGGCGCGACGGCGCGCACGCGGTCGAAATGGTTCATCGTCACGCCGTCGTAGAGCTTGTTCCAGAAGCTGTGCAGCATGAACGACAGCGAGCGCACGACCGGATGCGAGTAGTCGGCGGCGATCTCGACCGCGTATTCGTGCGCGCGGCGCGTCACCTGCTCGCGCGGGGCCGATTCCTTGGTCGCGGTCGCGGCGATGACCTGCTGCACCGGCTCGGCGTTGACGACGGCGTCGACGATGGTGCGGCGATGCGACAGGTCGGGCCCGATGACCGCGGCGCGGATCCGGCGGAAATGCGCGCGCAGCACGCGGGAGATCTTGCGCACCGAACGGTCGCGCGGCGCGCCCTGCTCCTCGGCGAGCACGCGT
This sequence comes from uncultured Lysobacteraceae bacterium, assembly GCA_946480705.1. The sequence goes on from CAMLLF010000004.1 coordinate 13,567, forward strand.
CGCAGCGACACGGGTGTGGAAAACTGCACATGCGTGTCGCGGCCGTTGAGCACGAGCGCGAGCAGGCGGCGGAAGCGGCCGACGACGACCCAGTTTTCCGAGAACAGCACGCTGAACCAGCCCGATTGCCGGTTCGGTGCGCGGCCGACGAAGATCGACACGGGCACCAGTTGCACGTCCTGGTCGGGCAGCAGTTCGAGCTGCGCGACGAGTTCGGCGAGCGGCTGCGTCGGCGAGCGCCGGCGTGCCGGATTCCAGATGAGACTGTTGCGCATCGACGTCGCGAAGTAGCTGCGCTTGCGGCGCGTCGACACGTTCTGCAGCGGCACGAGCGCGGACGGCAGTCCGGCTTCGCGACACGCCTGTTCGAGGATCAGCGCATCCGACAGTCCGTAGCGTTCCGTGACGTAGCAGACCGGTACGCCCGGCAGCAGCAGGCTGCCCGGATTCACCGGGTCGGGTTTGATACGGATCCAGGATTCGAGCAGGCGGCCGAACAGTCGCAGGCGCCAGGGAACACGCGGCGCATCGTCGTGGCGCCCGGAGGTAGTGAGGTCATCCATGCCGCGGATTGTAACCGCGACAAAAACGAACGCCGCCCGAGGGCGGCGTTCGATTGCGTTAGCGGCGCGTTAAATCGGCCGGAAAACAGGCCTTGAACCCGCCGATGGCGCGTGCGGCGTCAGTTCGTGGCCGGCGCCGGAGCGGCCGGCTCGCTCGCCGCCGTGTCCTTCTTCTTCAGGCCTTCCAGCATTTCCTTGCCGTACCAGCGGTCGCCGACCTTGACGAGATCGCTCTCCGCGCTGAGCGGCGCATTCAGCAGCGTGTAGCTGATCTTGACCTTCGCGGCGTTGGCGTCGGACGAAATCGTTTCGGCCTTGACCGAATCCAGCGTCTGGTCGATCGAGAAGCCGTACAGCGCGAGCACGTCCTTGAGGCCGAGATAGACGACGCCGGCCTTGCTCATCGCCTGCTCGTAGCTCAGCGCGCGCGCTTCGTCGAGCGTCTTCAGGTTGACTTTGCGTGCCGTGTCGCAGACGACCTTGATCGCCTTCTGCGCGAGCGCCGGATCGGTGAACTTCGCAGTCGTGACCCAGTTGCCGAGCGCATCGATGGCCTGCGAGGCCTGCAGCTTCTGCGCGTCGTTCAGATCCTGGTTCTGCTGGATCGAGCTCTGGATGACGCCCTTGCCCATCGCGACCATCATCGGCATCTGCTGCGCCATCTGCGCATCGAGTTCCTTGAGCTTCGGCTCGAGCTCGGCCCAGAGCTTGGCTTCGGCGTCCGGTGCGGTCAGCTTGGCCATGTTCTCGGCGAACTTGGCCTTGTCTTCCTCGCTCGCCGGTTCCTTGTTCATCTCGGTCGCGTAGTCGGCCTTGGCCTTCGCGTACTCGTCCGGCGGCAGCACGCTTTGCATCAGGCCGTCGATGTTGCCGGTCTTCAGGTGACCGATCGACGCCATGATCGCGCCGTCCGGCGTGGCGGCAGCCTTCGCGGCAACGGCCGGCGGCGGCGCGGCAGGCGGCTCATCCTTGCCGCAGCCGACCAGTGCAAAACCGAGAGCCGCGGCGAGCGCGACGCGAGCAAATTTCGTGGACATGTTTTTCCCCAAGGGTTCAATTGGTGAAACAGCAACGCACTCTAGCCGACTGCGTCTGTGCATTCCAGCGAACGCCGGAACGGTCGAAATCCCGACATCCGGGCAAGAAAAACCCGGATGTTCTCAGCGAACGATCCGGGCGAATCCGGCAGAACCGGAGGGGGAATCGCAATGTCGGGCGCGGTCGGCTATGTCTGGAGTTATTGCCGCGTCTGGTTCAGGTACGGCGTGCATCGTACTGGCTGAATCGACTTAATGCAATACCTCACAATGCGCGCTTCAATTTATTGAATCTGAAATAGATTTCATCCGCCACCGTGCGGCCGGAACCGACTCGTCCGTTCACCGTGCGAGCGTGTCGGCGATGGTCTGCTGCATCGCGAGCGCGGCGGCGCGCGGATCGGCCGCGTTCCGGATCGGCCGGCCCACGACGATGTAGTCGGCGCCCGCGGCGAACGCCTGGGCGACGTCGAGCGTGCGTTTCTGGTCGTCGCTGTTGCCGATCGGCCGGATTCCCGGGCACACCGTGATCAGCGCGTGGTCGACCTCGCGCCGCAGCGCCGGCACTTCGAGGCCCGACGACACGACGCCGTCGCAGCCCGCGGCCAATGCCGCCTTGGCGCGCGACAGCACGAGCTGCTCCGGATCGACGCGGAAGCCGAGGTCGTCGAGATCGTGCTGGTCGAGACTGGTCAGCGCGGTCACGGCGAGCAGGCGGATGTCGCCCTTGACCGCCGCCGCGGCGCGCATCATCCCGTCGTTGCCATGAATCGTGCAGAAGTACACCGGATAGCGCGTGAGTCCCTTGACCGCCGACGCGACAGTCGCGGGAACGTCGAAGAACTTCAGGTCGACGAAGATCTTCTTGCCGCGCGCGGCGAGATCGCCGAGCACGGCGAAATAGTCGCCGCTGGTCAGGAGTTCCATGCCGATCTTGTAGAAAGTCACCGCGTCGTCGAGGCGGTCGACCCACTCCATGGCCTCGGCGCGAGTCGGCACGTCGAGCGCGAAGATCAGGCGGTCGCGCGGGTCGATGTTCTTGCGGGCATAGTTCATGACAGTCACTCCGTGCGCAGCGCGTCGCGGCGGATCTGGTGTTTCACCGGCGCCTCGGCACCGCGCTGGTTGCCGAGTAGCGCACTGTCCCAGGAGCCGTAGGTCGGATTCGGCAGCATGAACCAGCGCTCGCCGAACCAGTTCGCGTAGGGCTTCGCGGCTTCCGCGCGCGCGGCGACCGTGTTGTTGTCGACGTCGATGAAATCGCCGAGCTGGTCGCCGACGAGTGCGAGCACGCGATAGCGCCGGCCGATCAGCTCGCGCCGGCAGCCCTTGTCGCTGCCGCTCGCTTCGCAGCCCTCGACGACGGTGCCGAGGCCGAGAAACACCGTTTCCTTCTCGGCCACCGGAAAGCCGGCGCCGCGCAGGTTCGCGAGCGTCGCCTCGTTCAGATGCTGCGCGCGGTTGGTCAGATAGAACACGGTAACGCCCTTGGCCGCCGCGGCCTGAGCGAATTCCAGCGCGCCGGGCAGTGCGAGCGCGCGCTGCTCGCGACACCACTGGTCCCAGCTGTATTCGTCGAATTCCTTGCCGTCGCGGATCAGCCGCGCCTGATACGGCGAATTGTCGAGCACCGTTTCGTCGACATCGACGATGACGGCGGGCTTGAGTCCGCGCGCGGGCTTCTTGCGTTCCGATTTCGGCAGCGCATCCCAGTCTTTCTGTTTGAGCGCGAGGGTGATCTGCCGCGTCGCCTGCGCGTAGATGCCGCGATAGGCCATGTCGTGTTCGACGGTGCCCTGCGCCCAGAGCGTCGCGTTGAGATTGGTTTCCGCGTAGGTCAGCGGCGGCGGCCTGGGCGCTTCCGGCGCGGCGGGTGCGGGTGCGCGGCTCGGCGACGCAGCGCAGCCGGCGAGCAGCAGCAGGAACGGCAAAGGGGCGAAGCGGGTCATCGCGGACTCCGGCAGTGCGAGAGGTCGGCGATTCTAGCGAGGATCGGCGACGCCGGCCGCGCTGCGGCGCGGCCCGCGCCGCTCAATCGGCCAGCAGGCTCGCCAGGCGCGCCAGATGCGAGGCGGCGACATCCTTCTTCGCCTGCGCGTCCTGTTCGGCGTCGCGGCCGTCCCAATGCAGGTCGTCGGCGGGAATCTCGCTGAGGAACCGGCTCGGATCGTTCTTCATGACCTCGCCGAAGCGCCGCGAGCGTGCCGCGTAGCTCAGGCACAGCCGTTCCTTCGCGCGCGTGATGCCGACGTACATGAGGCGGCGTTCCTCATCGAGCCGTCCTTCCTCGATGCTGCCTTCGTGCGGCAGCTGGCCGTCCTCGACGCCGACGATGAAGACGAAACGGAATTCCAGCCCCTTCGCGCCGTGCAAGGTCATCAGCCGCACCGAGTTACCCGGATCGTCGCGGTCCGAATGCGTCAGCAGTGCGAGCTGCGCGGCGAGGTCGCCGGCGCTGGTCGCGCTCTTCTGCATCGCGCGGAACCATTCGGCGAGTTCGGTCAGGTTGTCCAGGCGCCGCTGGCGCGCGGCCGGATCCTTGATCTCGGCGACGAGGTGTTCGGCATAGCGCGTGCGGCGGATCAGTTCCTCGACGAGGTCCGCTGCGCTGACCTGCCGCGACTGCGCGCGCAGCGAGGCGATCAGGTCGGCAAACCCCGCGAGCGAGGAGGCCGAGCGCGGCGCGAGCTGCCTGAGCACACCGTCGCTCTGTGCGGCCTCGAGCAGCGATGCGTGGCGCTGCTGGGCGAGTTCGCCGAGTTTCTCCAGCGTCGTAGCGCCGACGTCCCTTCGTGGAATATTCGCAATTCGCAAGAATGCGGAATCGTCGTCGGGATTGGAGATCAGGCGAAGATAGGCCAGCACGTCCTTGACCTCGCCGCGGTCGAGGAACGCCGTGCCGCCGCTGATGTGGTACGGCACGCGCGCGAGGCGCAACGCCTTCTCGAGCGCGCGCGATTGATGATTGCCGCGATACAGAATCGCGAAGTCCATCCACTTGGCCTGGTTCTTCTCGGCCAGATGCGCGATGTCGGCGGCGACGCGTTCGGCTTCGTGCTCGCTGTCCTTGCACTCCATCACGCGGATCGGCGGACCGTCGGGGAGTTCGCTGAACAGCTGCTTCAGATGCTTGTGCGGATTGTTGGCGATGAGCTGGTTCGCTGCGCGCAGGATGCGCTTGGCGCAGCGGTAGTTCTGCTCGAGCTTCACGACCTTGAGGCTCGGATAGTCGCGAGCGAGATCGTCGAGATTCTCCGGATTCGCGCCGCGCCAGGCGTAGATCGACTGGTCGTCGTCGCCGACCGCCGTGAACGCGCCGCGCGGCCCGCAAAGATTGCGGATCAGGCGGTACTGCGCCGAGTTCGTGTCCTGGTATTCGTCGACGAGCAGATAGCGGATGCGTTCCTGCCAGGCGTCGCGCGTTTCCTTGTCCTGTTCGAGCAGCATCAGCGGCAGGCGGATCAGGTCGTCGAAGTCGACAGCGTTGAACGCCGCGAGCCGCTTCTGGTAGCCCTCGTAGAGCTGCGCGGCTTCGAGTTCGCGCGGACTGCGCGCCGCGGCGAGCGCCTGTGCCGGATCCAGGCCGTTGTTCTTGGCCGTGGAAACGAGATTGCGCAGCGCCCAGAGCTGATCGGACTTCAGCGCCTTCGGCAGCAGGTCCTTGATGATGGACTCGCCGTCGTCCGCGTCCAGGATGGAGAAGCCGCGCTTGAGGCCGAGCTTCGCGTGTTCGATCTGCAGGAATTTCAGGCCCATCGCGTGAAACGTGCAGACGGTCAGGTCGCCCGCCGCCTCGTTGGACACGAGCTTGCCGACGCGTTCGCGCATTTCGCGCGCGGCCTTGTTCGTGAACGTGATCGCGGCGATCTTCTTGGCGGCGATGTTCCGGCGCGTGACGAGGTGGGCGATCTTCTGCGTGATGACGCTGGTCTTGCCCGAGCCGGCGCCGGCGAGGACGAGCAGCGGACCGTCGCAGTAGTCGACGGCGGCGCGTTGAGCGGGATTGAGCATGGCGTGGGCATCGCAGGTCGGCGGCTGCGCCGGCGACGGCACAGGGCTGCCTATTCTGCCCGCGGCGGCGGCGCGCTCAAAGTCTTGCGTCTGCCGCTATCATGCCCACCCGCCCGCGCACCACCGACCATGGCCAAGCTCTACTTCTACTACTCGGCCATGAACGCCGGGAAGACCACGACCTTGCTGCAGAGCGCGCACAACTATCACGAGCGCGGCATGCGCACGCTGATCTACACGCCGCGCCTGGACAACCGCTACGGCGAAGGCGTCGTCGCATCGCGCATCGGACTCAAGGCCAGCGGGCGCATCTTCGAGCGCGACGACGATCTGTTCGCCATGACGCGCGCCGATGTCGAATCCCGCGGCGCGCTGAACTGCGTGCTCGTCGACGAGGCCCAGTTCCTGACCAAGGCGCAGGTCTGGCAGCTCACCGAAATCGTCGATGCGCTGAACGTTCCCGTGCTCGCCTACGGCCTGCGCACCGACTTCCGCGGCGAACTGTTCGAAGGCAGCCAGTACCTGCTGGCCTGGGCCGATTCGTTCACCGAGATCAAGACGATCTGCCACACCGGCCGCAAGGCCACGATGGTGGTGCGCGTCGACGAGCACGGCCGCGCCGTGACGCAGGGGCCGCAGGTCCAGATCGGCGGCAACGACCGCTACGTCTCGGTCAGCCGCGCGGAGTTCAAGAAGATCACGAGCGGCGAAGGCCGCATCGAGCTGCAGCAGCCCGAATTGCCGCTCTGAGTCACTGCTTGACGAGCTCGACGCGCCGGTTCTTCGCGCGGCCGGCCTCGTCCGCATTGCTCGCGATCGGCGCGCCGCTGCCCAGACCCTGCGCGAGCAGCCGGTCGGCCGCGATGCCGTAGTTGCCGCTCAGCGCGGCGACGACCGCGTCGGCACGCTTTTTGGACAATTCCATATTGTAGGCTGCG
>CAMLLF010000005.1 GCA_946480705.1 uncultured Lysobacteraceae bacterium
GAGCACCCGGCGCCGAAGAAGATCGCGTTCCGTCACGGCCGCTGGTGGGTCATGGAAGCGCCGAACGGGCATCGCCTCCGCGTCGTGCGTCAGCAACGCAGGGCATTCGGCCCCGCCTCTGAACCGCAGGGACTAGCGCCGACCACTGGCCGAATCGCCTGCGCCAGTTCACGGCGGAATGCGCCGCGACATCGATCGCGCCACGTCCGCGATACCGCGTCGAGCGCGATGCGCACGCGCCTGCGCGGCACGTTCGTCGGAGGCGCCCGCCATCACCTGAAAATCCGTCGCGGCGCTTAACGTTTTACGGACGAACCGCGCGGCGGAAATACCGATCATGGGCATCGGCGACCGCCGCCGGTAGAGCGCCGCGAGAAGGTTCGAGACTGCGGCACGCACCTGCCGCACGACGCACTGCGCATGCTCGATCGGCAGTCCGGATGGCGTCCGCCGGCCATTCAACAAGGGGAAAATTCATGTATGGAATCGTTGCGCGACTGTTGTGTGCGGCCGGCCTGGTCGTGATCGCGTCGCCGCTTGGCGCGGTCGACATCGACCTCGTGAACCGGACGAGCATCGCGGCCCTTCAGGGCACGAACGGTCGGAGCTTCGAGGCGCATGGCCTCAGCGACGACGGACGCTATGCGCTGCTCGTCTCCGAAGCAGACAACCTCATCGCGGGCGACACGAATCAGGCCGCCGACCTGTTCCTCTACGACCATGCGTCCGGCAGTCTCGAGCGCGTCAGCCTCGGCAACGGCGGCGCGCAAGCCGACGCCGATACGCGACGCAGGGCGGATCTTTCCGGCGATGCGCGCCATGTCGTGTTCGAATCGCGCGCGAGCAACCTGGTCGCCGCGGATACGCACGACACCTGGCAGATCTATCTGCGCGACCGGGTCGCACAGACCACGACGCTGGTCAGCCGCGGCCTCGACGGCAGCGGCAGCGCAACCGGCAGCCATGCGCCGCAGATCAGCGCCGACGGCCGCTATATCGTCTTCGTCAGCAGCGATCCTCTCGTCGCGCAGGACCTCAACGCGTCCGACGACGTCTACCGCTACGACCGCGACAGCGGCGTACTCGACGTCGTTTCCGTCTCGATAACCGGGGACGTCGGCAATCTCGGGTCGGACGACGCGCGGATATCGGCCGACGGCCGCTACGTCGCCTTCCGCACGCAGGCGACCAACCTGTTCGCCGGCGATACGAACGGCGACAGCGACATCGTGCTGCGCGATACCGTCGGCAATGTCAACGTGAATGCCAGTATCGCGCCCGATGGCGGACAGTTCGGCGGCCAGCCTGCACTCGCGAGCGGAAACGCCGTTTCAGCCGACGGGCGCTATGTGCTGTTCAACACCGACGCGGCGCTCGAGCCCGCTGACCTCAACGCGGCCATCGACGGCTTCCGCTTCGATCGCGTGACGCAACAGTCGCTGCGCGTCACGCGCGACGCGGCCGGCGGCGTGCTGCAGGCGGGCGCCGTCGCCGACGCCGTGTCGGCCGACGGCAACGTGATCCTGATGAGGTCGAGGGATACCGATCTGGCGGGGCCTTCTTCACACGGTTCGCCACGGCACTACATGCGCGACGTGACATCCGGCAGCATCGTCCTGGTGAAACTGCGGCCCGGCTGGTTCAATCCCTACGATTCGACCGAAGGCTGCGATCTCAGCGGCGACGGCGGCGTTGCCTATTGCAGCAGCAGCGACGACGCACTGACCGACGGCGACGGCAACAGCATGGACGACGTGTTCCGCAGCGTGATCGGCGCCGAGGGCGGTACGCGGATCAGCCAATCGTTGCCTGACGCGATCGCCGCGGCGAATGCGGACAGCGGGATCAGTTACGGCGGCGGTGTAAGCGAAGACGGCCGCTTCGTGGTCTTTTCGTCGCTGGCCAACAACCTCGTCGTCGGCGACACGAACGGCGTCGCCGACGTCTTCCTGCGCGACCGGCTCGCCGGCACGACGCAGCGCATCAGCCGCCGGATCTACGGCGGCGAATCGCCGTGCGGGACCATTACGCCGCGCATCACGCCCGATGGGCGCTACGTCGTGTTCATGGGCTGCTACCAGCTGTGGTCTCCGTTCTGGGGCTGGGGACCGCCGCTGACCTACCGCTACGATCGTCTCACCGATCAGCTCGAGGCCGTCAATGGCAGCGGCGCTTCCTTCGACCCGAGCATTTCGGATGACGGCAACGTCATCGCTTTTAGCAGCGCGGGCAGCTCCGGCATCCGCGTGATCGTGCATCGCCTGTCCGACGGCCTGACCGCCGTCGCGAGCCAGCCACCCGGCGGCGGCACGGCCAACGGACTGCCGGGGATCGCGCAGATCAGCGGCGATGGTCGCACTGTGTATTTTTCCGCCACGTCGAGCAACCTCGTCGCCGGCGACACCAACGGCGTCCAGGATGTGTTTGCGTATTCCGTCGACACGGCGACGCTCGAACGCGTGAGCCTGGGCCCTGCCGGAGAGGAACTCGCGGAAGCCAGCTGGTTCCTGGGCGCTTCGCGCGACGGCCGCCATTTCGCGTTCGAGAACACCGACCTCGTCTGCCCGTCGTCCGGCAGTCTGCATCTGCGCGACACGGTCAGCGGCCGCATCGATTGCGTCGGCCATGATGTCGCCGCTGGTATCGTCTATGCGTATCGGCATCAGAGACCCGTCGGGATATCCGCCGACGGCGATCGCGTCGCGTTTTCGACGCCGCTGCCCTCGTCCTATCCGGGAGCGCCGGTCGAAGCCATCATGCTGTTCGATCGCACGACGCAGCGCGTGCACCGCATCACGCCCGAAGGCATGAACGGCGACGCGCGCGTACACCAACTGAGCGCTGATGGCGGCATCGTGATGTTCTCGAGCACGGCCAGCAACGTCGTGCCGGACGATCCGAACAATCACATCCGCGACGTATTCGTCGCGGAACGACTGACCGACGCGCTGTTCGCCGACGATTTCGAAACGCAATGAGGATTGCGCACGCCGGAGCGCGGTCGCTCCGGCGTGCGCCAGTCCGCTGCCAGCCGGCGGCAATACGAACTGTCAGGAAGCGTTCAAGCTCGCCGAACGAATCACGTCGCCGAGTAGTCCGGCCGAGCGCACGGGCGATCCGGCTGCCCTGAAACACCGGCACGGTCGCAAGCGCAATTTCATGAAGCGGCTCGGCTGACGGACCCGTCGCCGGCTCGGCGTTGCGAAGGGCTGGCACGGCGCTGGCGCTGCGTCCGGCCCCGACGGCTTCGAGAACGGCCCGCACGACGACAATCACGGCTCAATTGGCGCTATCGTTGCCGCGACCACAGGGGGTTCGCATGCAACGTGAGCACTTCGCGCAGGTCAGAGCGCTGTTCGACGCCGTCTGCGATCTGGACGAGCCGCTGCGCAGCGCGCGGCTGCGCGAACTCAGCGACGACGCGGCGGTCATCGCCAAGGTTGCAGCCTTGCTCGACCGCACCGAAGTGAATCCCTGGCGGTTCGTGGAGCCTGCGTTGAATGCGCTGGCGGCGGCCGGCAGCGATGTGCAGGTCGGCGATCGCCTCGGCGCCTGGACGCTGACCGCGCAGATCGGTCACGGCGGCATGGGCACGGTCTACCGCGCGCAGCGCAACGACGGTCATTTCGAGCAGATCGCGGCCATCAAGCTGCTGCGCGGCATGCCCAGCAGCGAAGCGCTCGAGCGTCTTGCGCAGGAGCGACAGATTCTCGCGCGGCTGACGCATCCGAATATCGCGCGGCTGCTCGACGGCGGCGCGACGCCGTCGGGTCAGCCGTATCTCGTCATGGACTACGTCGAAGGCGTACCCATCGACGACTACCTGCGCCGGCACGGTCTCGGTTTGCCGGCCGCGCTGCAGTTGCTGATCGCCGTTGCCGACGGCGTCAGCTTCGCGCACCAGCGCCTGATCGTTCATTGCGATCTGAAGCCGGGCAACATCCTCGTCGACGCGCAGGGGCGGCCGGTCCTGCTCGACTTCGGCATCGCCAGCCTGATCGACGATGGCGCCGCACCGGCGATCGCGTCGGACGAGGAGGCGTCGCTCGCCTTCACGCCGGGCTATGCGAGTCCCGAGCAGCGCGCCGGCAGCGGCGTGTCGACGGCGACCGACGTCTACGGGCTCGGCCGCGTGCTCTGGGATTTGCTGCGGATCGTGAAACCTGCCGTGTCTTCGTCGCCGGAACCCGCGGCCTGGGATGCGGATTTCGACGACGACGCGCGCAATGCCGCTGTTCCGCGCGCGCTGCGCGCGATCGTGCGGCGCGCGACCGCCGACGATCCGGCGCGGCGCTATGTCAGCGTCAGCGCATTCGCCGACGATCTGCGCCGTTTTCTCGACCGCCAGCCCGTTGCGGCGATGGGCGCGCAGCGCACCTACCGCCTAGCCTGCTACCTGCGCCGCAATGCGCTCGTGCTGAGTCTCGCAGCGGTCGCAGTGCTTGCGCTGCTCGGCGGCCTGTTCGGCACCGTGCTCAGCCTGCGCGACGCGCAGCTGCAGCGCCGGCAGGCGCAGGCTGCGGGCGCGCGTGCGGAGCGCACCGCGGCGTTTCTCGGCAATCTGCTCAGCGCCGCCGATCCGGATCAGGCGCGCAGCATGGACACGCGCCTGGTGCGCATGCTGCTCGACGATGCAGCGCGCAATGCCCGCAAGGAACTCGCCGACGAGCCGCTGGTCTTCGCGCAGATCGCCGCGGTAATCGGCAGGACCTATCACCAGATCAGCGAGTACGCGCTTGCCGCGGAGTACCTGCGGCAGGCACTGGATCTGCTGCCGGCCGACCAGCTGCGCGAGCGCCTGGCCGTACGTCAGAAGATCGCCCACGCCGTCGGCGGTCAGGGCCAGGTGCCGCAGGCCATGCAGCAGTACGAGGCGATTCATCGCGAACGCGAGCAGGCGTTCGGCGCGGACGATCCCGACACGCTGGAGAGCGCGCACACGCTCGCGTTCCAGATGACGAACAATGGCGACTTTGCGCGCGCGCTCGATGCCGCCGCTGCGCTGCAGCCGCGGCTGGAGCGGCTGCTCGGCAGCGATCACGAAACCACGCTCGCGAATCTGCAGACGCTCGTGATCGCGCGCACCGAACTCGGCCAGTTCGACGCCGCCGAAGGCACGCTGAAGGCGCTGCTGGAGCGGCGCCTGCGCGTGAACGGCGAGCTGAACACGCTGACCATCGCCGTGCAGACGAGTCTCGCGATCCTGTATCTGCGGCAGCAGCGCTTCGCCGATGCGGAGGCCTTGCTGCGCGGCGTGCTGCCCAAGGCCGAACAGCGCTTCGGCCGGCTCGGTTTCGGCACGATCAACTTCGCCGCGCTGCTCGGCAGCGCCCTGCGCCTCGGCGGCAAGCTCGAAGAGAGCGGCCCGTATTACCGTCAGGCGCTGGAACGCGCCACCGAAGCCTGGGGCGCGACCAACACACGCACGCTGAACTACGAACTGAACTACGCCAACTTCGAAGTCGCGAGCGGCCAGGCGGAACCTGCGCTGCAGCGACTCGCGCGCATAGAGCCCGCATTGGTCAGGGGCCTCGGCGCCGACAGCCTCAGTCTGGCGGAACTCGAGCGCACGCGTGCCCGTGCGCAGAGCGCCCTGGGCCGCATCGATGCGGCGCGCGAGGCCTGGCAGCGCGCGCTCGCGATCGACCGCAAGGCGTTCGACGATGAGGCCCACCCGCAGGTCGTCGAAGACCTTGCGGGGCTCGCCGCGTTGAAGGATTCCTGACGCGCCAGCGCCGCCGGGCCGGTTGCGCGCTTCAGCCCGGTGACCGCACTTCGCGCAGCGTGCCGCTGCGGTGGCGGCCCGTAACGACGAGCGCGGAGCGCACGTTGCGCCAGCGCCGTCTCCGCACGTGCCGCTGCTGCCGATCCGAATCACGTGCGGGCAGCGGCTCGATCAACCGCCGTTCGCTGCGCGCACGCATGCCTGGATGAGAAGAACGGCGGCGCACCGCGCGACGGCACGGTGGGCTGGAGGTGCTGCTTAGTCCGCTTTTTATCAAGTTATTAACGTTTCTTTCCATCGTTATGAGAACTATTGTCTATTTATCTATTGCGCAATTCTTATACCGTCGTCCGTGCCGGCAACGCGCGCAGCGGGTGGCGGACGATCGTGTTGCGAGAGGAGGCGCGGTGCCCGCGGGGCGTGGGGATTTGCCGCAGGGACCGCGTATTCGCCGCGAAATCCGTCGATGTCTTAAGACGTGCCGGAACGATGTGCCGGAGTGACGGGCAGTGCGACGTGTGCAGTTCGGTGTTCTGCCCGGAGGCGGCGCGGGTTCGCGCTTGCCGCCCGCCTCGCGAGGAGGCCGGCGGAAAATCCACCCCCCTGAGGAATGATGCATGCGCAATTCACTATCGATCTACCGTTGCCGGCGTTCCCGCCTGGCCGGTTCCGTGGTTCTTGCCGCCTCCCAGATTTTCGTCGCGGCTTCCGTCGCCGCGGCGGAGAACGGCGGACTCTCCCCCGCGCTGCAGGACGCCCTGCAGCGCGATATGGGTCTGTCGCCGGAACAGATTGCCCAATACCGCGATGTGGAAAGGCGGATGCCCTCGATCGAGCGCGATGCCCGTGCTGCGTTCGGCGCGGCGTTCGGCGGGATCTGGATGGAGCGCGATACCCGCGGCCAGTACCAGGCGGTAATCGCCGTCGCCGGTGTCGGGGCCGATGCTGCGGCGCGCAGTCTCGGCGCGCAGGTGCGTCGGGTGGATTTCAGTCTGGCGCAGCTCGAAACGGCGCGTTCCCACCTCGACGACCCGGTGCGCGGTTTCAGCGGACCGGCCAAGGCCGACGGTGCGGATCCGCGCATTCATTCCTGGTATGTGGATCCGAAACGCAACAGCGTGATCGTGAATGTCGATCCGGGCGCGACCGCGGTGGCCGTCGATTTCATCGCCGCGAGCAAGGCCGATGCGAAACTCGTGCGCGTGATCGAAGAGGGATCCCGTCCGGTGCCCACTTTCGACATCCGTGGCGGCGACCCTTACATCATCGGCGGAACTTCGGCCTGCTCGATTGGCTTCTCCGTCACGCTGGGCATCCACAACGGCTATGTCACGGCGGGCCATTGCGGCGCGGTCAATGCGACCGTGACGACTGCGTCCGGCGCGTCGATGGGCTATTTCTACGACTCGGTATTCCCGGGCAGCGACCTGGCAGTGGTGCACAACACGAATTCCCAGGGCGTCCCCCAGCCGTGGGTGAATGCCTATTCCTTCGGCGGCAACCTCATCGTGCGCGGCAGCACGCCGGCGGCGATCGGTGCGACCGTCTGCCGTTCCGGCTTTCGTACCGGTGCGCGCTGCGGTGTGCTCAACGCAACCCAGGTGACGGTGAACTATGCCGCGGGGCCGGTAACCGGCCTGTCCATGACCAGCGCCTGTGTCGGCTTCGGCGATTCCGGCGGTTCCTTCGTCACCCCGGACGGTCAGGCCCAGGGCGTGAACTCGGGCGGCAGTATCCCGAACGGCGTGGACAACTGCGCCGAGCCTTCGCCGGTGAGTTTTTTCCAGCCGCTGCTGCCGATCCTGCAGCGCTATCCGGGATTGACCCTGGTCACCGGCTCCTGATCGTGCCTGATCGGTGCGCCGCGTCGTCGCCGGCCGGCGACGATGCGGCGCACCGTTTTCGTCATCTCGGACGCCGCACCGCGCGCAGCTTGCCGCTGCTCGCGCCGCCGCAGTAGAACCGGTCGCCGCCGTCGGATTCGAGACCCGACACGAACACGCCTTGCGGCAGCGCGAGGCTTTCGAGCACGTCGCCGCTGCCGGGATCGACGCGGCGCAATTCGCTTTCTTCGCCTTCCCAGGTGCCGTGCCAGAGCTGGCCGTCGACCCAGGTCACGCCGGTGACGAAGCGATTGGATTCGAGGGTGCGGCGGATCTCGCCGGTGTCGGGGTCGATTTCATGAATCCTGCGCGCGCGGTATTCGCCGACCCAGAGCGAGCCTTCGGCCCAGGCCATGCCGGAGTCGCCGCCGTTTCCCGGCGCGGGAATCGTCGCGAGCACCTGGCCGGACTGCGGGTCGATCTTGCGGATGACGCTTTCGGCGATCTGATAGAGGTGCCTGCCGTCGAACGCGGTGCCGGCATGCGCGGCGACGGCGATGGACTGCGTCGTGCTGCCGTCGGCGGGGTCGATCGCCGTGATGCGGTCGCCGGTCGCGATCCAGACGTGACGACCGTCGTAGGTCACGCCGGCTACTTTGTCCACATCGGGAAAAGGTCCGTATTCGCGGATGACTTCGGCGTTCGAGCGTTTCATGCGGGTTTCCTCATGGCTGTCGGTGACGCCAGACTAGTCGCCGGGCAGCGGGCCCGGGAGTAACAACGCGGTCGCGAAACCGGGCAGCGGCGGCATGGTCCAGCGCTGCGCGCGGCCGCGGCCGAATGCATGGGCCTTTCCGGTGGCGGCCAGCGCGTCGAGCGAGCGCTGCACGGTCCGCTGGCTCGCGCCGAGCGCGAGCGCCAGGGCCGAACTCGACCAGGATTCGCCGTCGGCGAGCAGGGCGAGCACGGCAGCATGCTTTTCGTCGACGGGGCGCTCGAGCACGACGACGTCGCGGGCGCGATGCGGCACGAGCGTGAATCCGCGCGGCGTCGCGCGGACGCCGGCGATCGGCTTCAGCGCGGCGCGCAGCCGTCCGATCTCCACGCGCAGGCGCGCGCGATGCGAGTCGTCGGAATAGCGCGTGCGGAACGCTTCGCGGATCAGGTCCTCGCGCTGCGTATCGTGCGGCCACGCGGCAGCGAGCCGATGAGCGAGCGCGAACAGCACGGGGCGTGTCGCGAGCGTGACCGTCGTGCCGGCGTGCCGGATCAGATGGCGGCAGGCATCGACGACGAAGGTGTCGGAGGCGAGCAGCGCTTGGACGTCGGCGAGCCGCAGCGTGCGCTCGGTGTCGCGCGCGACGAGGCGCGCGGCCGGAACCTGCAGCACCTGCGCCGCGGCGGCGACTTCGGCGACCAGCGCGGGGATGCGCGCCTGCTGCGCGGCCGCTGCGGCGCGCACGAGCGCCGCGTGCGCGGCGCCGGCCTGCAGGCGCCGCAGCGCGATGCCGGCGGCGGCGAGTTCGCGCGCGGCGCACAGCGCGGGCGGCAGCCGGTTCGCGTCGATGCCGGCGAGCGCGCGCTCCGCCTCGTCGAGTTGCCCGATCAGCAGCAGCCGGCGCACGTCGATGCAGCGCGCATGCGCGGCATTGCGTGCGTCGCCGCGCGCTTCCAGCAGGTCGCGCGCGTCGGCGAGCGGTTTCGCCGACGCGGTAAGGTCGCGCGAGACCAGCGCGATCTCCGCTTCGGCGACGATGCAGCGCGCACGCGCGACGGCTTCGCGCGGACCGAACGCGCGAGCGGCCGATCGCAACAGCAGCTTCGCGCGTGCGAGGTCGCCGAGCTGAGCCATCGCAATCCCGCGCAGCGCGAGTGCGGCCGGATCGTCGCGCAGCGCGACATGCTTGAGCGCGACGAGCGGATCGCCGGCGGCGAGTGCGTGCGCTGCTGCCGTGATCAGCGAGTCCATCCGAATCGCGCCACCGTTGTCACTCTCGCCGCCTGCCGGGCCGCGCCTACTGTAGCGCACCGCCGATCCACGGCATGCCGGCGCGGCGTTGCGCTGCCGGCGATCACGACAGGAGCAGACTCATGACGACACCGACGATTGCGACACGCGACACCTGGCTGGCCGCGCGGCTCGAACTGCTGGCGGCCGAGAAAGAACTCACGCGGCGCAGCGACGAGATCGCACGCCTGCGGCGCGCCTTGCCCTGGGTGCGCGTCGACAAGGCCTATCGTTTCGACACGGCGACGGGCAGCGCCTCGCTCGCCGATCTGTTCGCGGGCCGCTCGCAGCTGCTGGTCTATCACTTCATGTTCGGCCCCGACTATTCCGCGGGCTGTCCGTCGTGCTCGGCGATCGCCGACGGCTTCGACGGATTCGCCGTGCATCTCGCGAATCACGACGTGACGCTCGCCGCCGTTTCGCGCGCGCCGCTCGCGAAGCTGCTCGCGTATCAGCGGCGCATGGGCTGGACGTTTCCGTGGGCGGCGGCGGCCGGCGACTTCACGGCCGATTTCAACGTCGCGTTCACCGAACAGCAGCAGCGCGACGGCGACATCGTCTACAACTACCGGCGCAGCGGACATGCGATGGATGCGGCGGCCGTGCCCGAGCCGGTCGCGTGCTCCGCCGCCGCCTGCGGCACCGATGCCGCCACGTATACGCGCGACCGCCCGGGCATGAGCGCGTTCGTGCGCGACGCTGGCGAGATCTATCACACGTATTCGACCTACGCGCGCGGGCTCGACGGGCTCTGGGGCATGTATGCGTGGCTCGATCGCGCGCCGCTCGGGCGGAACGAAACGGGGATCTGGTGGCGGCGTCATGATGAATACGACGCACGGTGAATCGGATCTGCAGCCGCCGGCGAGATTCGAGCGGGCGTTCCTCGTCACCGCCGCACTGCTGTTTTGCACGAGCGCACTCGCGACGTTACGCCTGTGCAACGCGATGTCCGACATGCCCGGCATGCCGATGCCGGGCGGCTGGCACATGTCGATGGCGTGGATGCGCATGCCGGGGCAGGGCTGGGACGACGCGGCGGCCGCGTTTCTCGCAATGTGGTGCGTCATGATGGTCGCGATGATGTCGCCGGCGCTGCTGCCGATGCTGCGTCGCTATCACCGCGGTGTCGGCTGTGTTGGCGACGCGCGACTCGCGGGACTGACAGCTCTCGTTGCCGGCGGCTATTTCGCGGTCTGGGCGGCGGTCGGCGCGATTGTCTATGTATGCGGTGTCGCGCTCGCCGCATTCGTCATGGCATCGCCGGCGCTGTCGCACGCGGTTCCGCTCGCGATCGGGCTGCTCGCGATCGCGGTCGGCGCACTGCAGTTCGGCGCACGCAAGCAGCGCCGGCTGGTCTGCTGCGAACGCAGGCATCGCGTGGCTGCGGATGGTTCGGCCGCCTGGAAGCACGGCCTGCGCATCGGCCTGCACTGCGTGCGCTGCTGTGCCGGGTTCACGCTGCTGCTGCTCGTGTTCGGCGTCATGGATCTCCTCGTCATGGCGATCGTGACGATCGCGATCACGGCAGAACGGCTTGCGCCGGCGCGATCCGGCGTGGCCCAGGCACTCGGCGTTGCGACGATCGCCGTCGGCGCCGCGTGGAGCCTGCGCGCGGCCGGGCTCGTGTAAGTCGCCGGCGTCAGACCGGATACGGCCCGTGTGCGAACGTGTCCGCGTGGTAACCCTTCCTGCCGATCTGCAGGGTCAGATCGCTGCGGTAGTCGCGCTGGTCGCGCAACGCGGCCAGCGCTTCGCCGAAGCCGAACGCCGGCCGCCAGCCGAGTTCGCGCACGGCCTTCGCGCTGCTGTAGATGCGGTCGAACTCGGGGAACATGCGCCAGCCGCGGCGCGCGTATTCCTCCACGTAGTCCGGGAAGTAGCGCGCGATGACGCCGGGCGCGTCGCGACGCAGTGCGGCGGCATCGTCCGGCGACAACGGTGTCGCCGCGCTGATGATGTAGCGATCGAAGCCGATCGCCGGCGCGCGGTCCAGCGCGCAGCGATGCGCGCTGACGACGTCGGCGATGTCGACGCGCCGATACAGCAGTTCGTTGACCTTCGCGTTCGCGTCGTCGTACGCGTCGCGGATCTCGGCGCTGTCGTCGGCCTCGGGAAAGAAGCGCGACGTGCGCAGGATCAGGCAGGGCAGTCTCTCGCGGCGATGGAACAGCTCGCAGAGATCCTCGGCGGCGATCTTCGTCACGCCGTAGATGTTCTTCGGCACGTGACGCACGGTTTCGTCGATCCAGGCCGCGGGCTCGCCGGGCGGCGGCGTCAGCGCGGCGCCGAACGCGCTCGTCGTGCTCGTGAATACCAGCGACTTCACGCGGTGCGCGACGCAGGCCTCGAGCACGTTGAGCGTGCCGGTCACGTTGCTGTCGACGAATTCCTGGCGTGTATGCGTCGCGACGTGCGGCTTGTGCAGGGTCGCGGTGTGCAGCACGGCGTCGGCCCCTGCAAGGGTGTCGTGCACGAAGCCGGCATCGACGAGCGAACCGATGCGATCGGTGAACGGCGAGGCGAGCCGGTCGAGTCCGATCGCCTCGTCGCCGGACGCGCGCAGCGAGCGCATCAGCGCTTCGCCCAGATGCCCCGAACTGCCAGTGACCACGATGCGCATGGCTGGGAACCGAATGGCCGGAAACCGCGAAGGATACGCGCGCGAGCCCGGACTGCGAATCGACTCCGCGACGTCGCGCGGACTCGACCAACGTCGAGTGCGCCCGGACGAAAGTCATGCCGATGCCGAACGGATTGCGCTTTCGCCACTGCGCAACGCCGGCGGAGTGAGTAACGAGTCAGGAGCGCTTCGCGTGCTGGTTTTTCGCGAAACCCGATGCGGCGGACGAGGCCGTCGCTGGTACTCTTTTCTCACTCCTGTCCACTCTTTTGCTGCCCGATGCCTCGCGCGCCCTACATCGTCGACGCCGCCGGCCTGCGTTCGCTGCATTTCGGGCCGGCGCGGATTCAAAGCCGCATGCGGCTCGCCGCTGCCGACGAACTCGTGTTCGACTACACGCGGCTCATGATGGGTTTTCTGCTGTTCCGTGCGACGCCGGCGCGGATTGCGCTGATCGGACTCGGCGGCGGGTCGCTTGCCAAGTTCTGTCATCGCCATCTGCCGCGCACGTGCATCGACGCGATCGAACTCGATGCGCGCGTGATCGCGTTGCGCGACGCGTTCGCGATTCCGCGCGACGACCGGCGGCTGCGCGTGCGGCTCGGCGACGGCGTGGATTTCGTCGCGCGGCACGCGCGCGCGTTCGATGCGATCCTGCTCGACGGCTACGACGAAGACGGCATGCCCGCGCGGCTGCGGTCGGTGCGTTTCGCCGCGGCCTGCCGGGCGGCGCTGCGCACCCGCGGACTGCTCGTGATCAACGTCGATCGGGACGACCCCGGATTCGACCGGTTGCTGCAGCGCCTGAACGCGGCATTCGACGAGGCGGTGTTCGCCGTCGACGACAATGACCGCGGCAATGCGATCGTGTTCGCCGGCGCGCCGGTGCGCCGCGCCGTCGGCCTGATCGCGCGGCCCGAAACGCTCGATCGCGTCGCCTGGGCGCAGCTCGTCACGGCGTTCGCGCGCGTGCGCGCGGCGCAGCACCGGTGGCTCGCCGGCGAGCCGGCCGACTGAGCGCGGCGCATCCGCTATCATTCGCGGCCGCCGCAGTCCTGCGGCACCGGAAGCGCGCATGACCGACCAGGCCACCGACGACGATCTGCGCTGGATGCAGCAGGCGCTCGCGCTCGCGCGGCTGGCCGAAGAAGAGCATGCGGAGGTGCCCGTCGGTGCCGTGCTCGTCGTCGACGGCGCGATCGTCGGCGAAGGGCACAACCACAACATCGGCCTCAACGATCCGAGCGCCCACGCCGAGATCCAGGCGCTGCGCGACGCCGGTCGGCGGCTCGGCAACTATCGCTTCCCGGGCGCGACGCTCTACGTGACGCTCGAACCCTGCGCGATGTGCTCGATGGCGCTGGTCCACGCGCGCGTCTCGCGCGTGGTCTATGGCGCCAGCGATCCGAAGACCGGTGCGGCCGGCAGCGTGTTCGACACGCTGGTCTCCGAACGCCACAACCATCGCATCGAAGTCGTCGGCGGCGTCGCCGCCGACGAAGCCGGCGATCTGCTGCGCGCGTTCTTCCGCAAACGGCGCTGAGCGCGCGAAGACTTACGTTGTCATTCGGTGTCATCAGGCCACGGACTGCGCGCTCTGCCCGTTCGGTCCGAACGCGGCGCTGTACGACGACGGCCGCGACGCGGAGCTGGCGCACTGGAACGTCTACGCGACCTCGCAATACGGCAGCATCGGCTATCTCAACACCGATTGGGCCTATCACTATTTCCGCGGCGCCGTGCCGGCCGGCCGCATCAACATCGGCGTGCCGTACTACACGCGCGGCTGGCGCAACGTCAGCGGCGGCACGAATGGACTCTGGGGCACCGCAGTGCAGACCAGCGGCTGCCCGGTTGGCCTGACGAGCTGCGGGCAGGGCGCGCTCGGCATCGACAATCTCTGGCACGACACCGAACTCCAGGCCGAAGTGCCGGCGGGCTCGAATCCGATGTGGCATGCGAAGAATCTGCAGCAGAACATCCTGCCGAGCTATCTCGCGGCTTACGGCCTCGATCCGGTCAACGATCCGAACGACGCGCTGAGCGGCACGTACACGCGCCACTACGACGCGACGCTGGTCGCGCCGTGGCTCTGGAACGCGCAGAAGAACGTGTTCCTCTCGACCGAGGACGAACAGTCGAGCGCCGCGAAGGCCGACTACGTCGCGGACAAGGGCATCGGCGGCGTGATGATCTGGGAACTCGCCGGCGACTATGCCTGGCATCCGGACCGTCGCGGCGGGCAGGGCGAATGGTTCATGGGTACGACCTTGACCGACGTCTATCACCGGCGCTTCCAGACGGCTGCCCCCTACGGCAACCGTCGCTACGCGGCGCCGGCCGTGGCCGGTACGCTCGACGCGACGGTCACCGTCGGCGAGTTCGATCTCGGCGACAGCAATTATCCCATTTCGCCAAAATTGAAAATTGTCAACAATTCGACGACGACGATCCCGGCCGGCGCGCTGTTCGAGTTCGACCTGTCGACGGCCGCGCCGGCGAACTGGACGAACTGGTCCGGCGCGACGCTCGCGGTCGTGTCGACCGGACATGCGGGCAACAACATCGGCGGCCTGGACGGCGACTTCCATCGCGCGCGCCTGTCGTCGAGCTGGAACGCGCTGCCGCCGGGCGGCAGCTTCGAGGTCGAATTCGTCTACTACCTGCCGATGACGGCGCCGACCAACTTCACGGTGACCTTCGGCGGCAATACCTATGCGCTGCGCGACACGACGGCGCCGACGCCGCCGTCGGACATGATTTTCGAGAATTCATTCGGGCCGTAGGGTGGGCCGAGCGCAGCGAAGCCCAGCATCGAGGTATCTCCGCAACCAACAACCCCTGACGAAGGAATCGCTTCGGCGAAGGTTCTTCGCGCAGCCACGCCGCGATGTTGGGCTTCGCCTGCGGCTCGGCCCGACCTATGGGATCTTCTTTGCCAGCAACCGATCCAGCTGGTTCGCGAACGCCTGGCGGTCGCGTGCGTGGAACGCGGACGGGCCGCCGGTGTCGACGCCGGCGCCGCGCAGTTCGTCCATGAAATTCCGCAGGCTGAGCCGCTGCGCGATGCTGTCGGCGGTATAGAGCTCGCCGCGCGGATTCAGCGCGAGCGCGCCCTTGCCGATGGCGCCGGCCGCCAGCGGGATGTCGGCGGTCACGACGAGATCGCCGGCTTCGGCGCGCTCGATGATCAGCGCATCGGCCGCATCGAGGCCGCCGGGCACCTGGATCGAACGGATGAAGCGCGACGGCGGCGTGCGCACGTGCTGGTTCGCCACGAGGATCGTCTCCACGTCGACGCGTTCGGCGGCGCGGAAGATGATGTCCTTGATGACGTTCGGACAGGCGTCGGCATCGACCCAGAGGCGCATGGGGAGAGCAGGAAATAGAGGCAAGGGTTTGGAAACTGGAGAAGCCGATCGTTCGCGCATCTCCAGCTTCGACCTGCTTGCCTCCGGTTACTGCTGCTTTCCTTTGGCCAGCTTCAGCCAGGTATCGACGACCGTATCCGGATTCAGCGACACCGACTCGATGCCCTGGTCCATGAGCCACTGCGCGAGGTCCGGATGATCCGACGGGCCCTGGCCGCAGATGCCGATGTACTTGCCCTTGGCCTTCGCGGTCTGGATGGCCATCGACAGCAGTTTCTTCACGGCCGGGTTGCGCTCGTCGAACAGGTGCGAAACGATGGCCGAGTCGCGGTCGAGGCCGAGGGTGAGCTGGGTCAGGTCGTTCGAGCCGATCGAGAAGCCGTCGAAGATCTCGAGGAACTCGTCGGCGAGCAGCGCGTTCGACGGCACCTCGCACATCATGATGACCTTGAGGCCGTCCTTGCCGCGCTCGAGGCCGTTCTCGGCGAGCACCTCGACGACCTTGCGGCCTTCCTCGAGCGTGCGCACGAACGGGATCATGACCCACGCGTTCGCTAGGCCCATCTCGTCGCGCACGCGCTTCATCGCGCGGCATTCGAGCGCGAAGCACTCGCGGAACGACGGATCGACATAGCGCGCCGCGCCGCGGAAGCCGATCATCGGGTTCTCTTCGTGCGGCTCGTAGCGCGCGCCGCCGATGAGGTTCGCGTATTCGTTCGACTTGAAGTCCGACAGGCGCACGATGACCGGATTCGGCGCGAACGCCGCGGTGATCGTCGCGATGCCTTCGGCGAGGCGGTCGACGTAGAACTCGACCGGATCGGCGCCGTTGATGCGCTCGTCGATCTTGCGCCGCGTTTCCGCATCCTGACGCGAGTATTCGAGCAGCGCCTTCGGGTGCAGACCGATGTGGCTGTTGATGATCATCTCGAGGCGCGCAAGACCGACGCCCGCGTTCGGCAGCATCGCGAAGTCGAACGCGCGCTCGGGGTTCGCGACGTTCATCATGATCTTGAGCGGCGCCGGCGGCATCGCGCCGAGGTCGGCGGTGATGCGGTCGAATTCGAGCTTGCCGCCGTAGATCATGCCCGTGTCGCCTTCGGCGCAGGACACCGTGACGTCGGCGCCGTCGGGAATGGTGTCGAGCGCGTTGCCGCAGCCGACGACGGCCGGCACGCCGAGTTCGCGCGCGATGATCGCGGCGTGACAGGTGCGGCCGCCGCGGTTCGTGACGATCGCGGCGGCGCGCTTCATGACGGGTTCCCAGTCCGGGTCGGTCATGTCGGCGACGAGCACGTCGCCGGGCTGCACGCGGTTCATGTCGGCGAGCGAGCGGATGACCTTCGCTGTGCCCGCGCCGATCTTCTGGCCGATCGCGCGGCCTTCGGTCAGTACCGGTCCTCTGCCCTTGAGCTGGAAGCGTTCGATCTGCGTGGCGCGCGCGCGCGACTTCACGGTTTCCGGGCGCGCCTGCACGACATAGAGCTTCCCGGTAATGCCGTCCTTCGCCCATTCGATATCCATCGGACGGCCGTAGTGTTCCTCGATCACGAGCGACTGCTTCGCGAGTTCGTGCACGTCGGCGTCGCTGATGCAGAAGCGCACGCGGTCGGCGGCCGGCGTTTCCTCGATGCGCACGCGCTCGCCGGGCGTGTCGGAATAGACCATGCGCTGCTGCTTCGCGCCGGCCTGGCGACGCAGGATCGCCGGGCGGCCCTGCCGCAGCGTCGGCTTGTAGACATAGAACTCGTCGGGGTTCACGGCGCCCTGGACGACCATTTCGCCGAGGCCGTAGCTGCCGGTCACGAACACCGCGTCGCGGAAGCCCGACTCGGTGTCGAGCGTGAACAGCACGCCCGACGCGCCGACGTCGGAGCGCACCATGAGCTGGACGCCGGCGGAAAGAAACACGTCTTCGTGCCTGAAACCGTGGTGCACGCGATAGGCGATCGCGCGATCGTTGTAGAGCGAGGCGAAGACTTCCTTGACCTTGTGCACGACGTCGTCGGCGCCGGTCACGTTGAGGAAGGTTTCCTGCTGGCCGGCGAAGGAGGCATCGGGCAGGTCCTCGGCCGTGGCCGAGGAACGCACGGCAACCGAGACGTCGGTGCCGCCCGCATCGCTGCAGAGCTTGGCGTAGGCCGCGCGGACCTCGCGATCGAATTCCGGAATCAGCGGCGTTTCGACGACCCAGCCGCGGATCTGCGCGCCGGCGCGCGTGAGTTCATCGACGTTCTCGACGTCCAGCGTCGCGAGCCGCTGCTGGATGCGTTCGGCAAGGCCGCTCTGGGCGATGAACTCCTGGAACGCATGGGCCGTCGTCGCGAAACCGCCGGGCACGGAGACGCCGAGCTTGGCCAGGTTGCCGATCATTTCGCCGAGCGACGAATTCTTGCCGCCGACCTTGCCGAGATCGGAAAGTCGCAGGTTGTCCAGCCAAAGCACCAGGTCGCTCAAGGTAAGTCTCCGGATAGCAGAAGAAATGCGACACCGGGCCCTGCGCAACCCGTCGCAGCAGCTCCCGGCGCTGCCGCGGATGGCGGCGGAGCAGGGCGATGGCGTGCGGCAGGTACGCCGACGGGCGTCGGCGTCGAAAAAGACGGTCAATTTTCCGGGTTCGCGCCACGCGACACAAGTTGTGCGGTGCAATAAGCCGGAATCGGATCGGCATGCGCGGGAGGAATCCGGACGCCTCGCCGGAACGCGAAGGGTCGGGCTCGCCGTACCCGCGGGATTGCTCTTGCCGATTCCCGCCCGGCATCGCGTACGCTTGCGCGGACTTCAGGCACAGGGCAGCCCATGCGCAGAACCATCTACTTCGTTTCCGACGGCACGGGCATCACGGCCGAGACCATCGGGCATTCGGTGCTGACCCAGTTCGACGGCATCGATTTCGACACGTTCCGCATTCCGTTCGTGGACGACGAAGCCAAGGCGCAGGCCGCGGCGATCCGCATCAAGACCTGCCACGCGCAGACCGGCCACCGGCCCATCGTCATCAACACGGTCGTCGATCCCGCGCTGACCGAGGTGCTGACCAGCAGCGGCGCGCTCATGGTCGACGTGTTCGCGCCGTTCATCGGTCCGCTCGAACAGGAGCTCGGCACGATGCGCGCTCGCCATGTCAACAAGGCGCACGGCCTCGTCAACTTCGCCGAGTACGAGGCGCGCATCAACGCGACGAACTACGCGCTGTCCCATGACGACGGCGTCTCGACGAACTACGCCGACGCCGAGATGATCCTCGTCGGCGTGTCGCGCTCGGGCAAGACGCCGACCTGCCTGTACATGGCGCTGCACTATGGCGTGAAGGCGGCGAACTACCCGCTGACCGACGACGATCTGGACAAGATGGAACTGCCGGCGCGCCTGCGGCCGCATCGCGACCGCCTCTATGGCCTCACGATCGATCCGCAGCGTCTCGCGCAGGTGCGCGAGAACCGCCGCCCGAACAGCCGCTACGCGACGCTGGAGCAATGCCGCTGGGAACTCGCGCAGGCTGACAAACTGTTTCGCCGCGAGAACATTCCGGTGCAGAACACGACGCACACTTCGATCGAGGAAATCGCGAGCAAGATCCTCTCGGCGCTCGGCATCGAGAAGCACATGTTCTGAACGCTGCGTTGCGGCCGCGCACTGCCGCTCGGTGGTCGCACCGAGGTTTTTTCGCGGCGAGGGCAAAAAAATCCGGCGTTGCGCCGGAGCCCCATCGTAGCAGTTCCGCGGCGGCGGCGGGCAGTCTGGTCGTGTCGCGGGCCGCTGCTATGATCGGCCGCATGAGCAATGTCGTCGACAGACCGCTGAAACTGTTTCCGGGCCGGTTCGCCTACCTGATGGGGCTGTATGCGGAAAACCATGGGCGCCTCGTGCGGCTGTTTGCGCCGCAGCGGCTGGAACCCGGCACGTATCTGTCGTCGATCGACGACGGTCTCGACGTGCGGCTCGACCTGATCGAGCAGCACCGCTATACGGTCGAGCTGCGCCTGAACTACATCCTGCGCCGCAGTCCCGAAGGCGAACTCGCACCGTCGGCGTGGCTGCGGCTGTATCAGGACGCGCATCTGGCCGAAGCCACGCACTGCCATCCGGGTCGCCATCTGATCGACGTACTGGGGCCGTATCCGCCGGCGCCGACCGTGTTCCAGCATCGCCTGCGCATGAATGCGTTTCTGACGCGCTGGCTCGAATACCTCGGCGAGCAGGGACATTCGGTCGGCACGCTGCAGCCGATGCCGCCGGACGGACTCGCGCCGCTGCGCCGCCGCCTGGGTTGAACCGGAGTCGGAATCCAAA
>CAMLLF010000006.1 GCA_946480705.1 uncultured Lysobacteraceae bacterium
CACGCCCGCCCTCACGCTCACCTCGGGCCGCGCCGCCAAGGGCGGCGTCGTCGCCATGACCCTGCCGATGGCGCGCGAGTTCTCGCGCATCGGCGTGCGCGTCATGACCGTTGCGCCGGGCGTCTTCCACACGCCGATGGTCGACGGCATGCCCGAAAACGTATACCAGTCCCTTTGTGCGCAAGTCCCCTACCCGTCGCGCCTCGGCAGGCCCGAGGAATTCGCCGCGACGGTCGCATTCATCCTGCAGAACCGCTATCTCAACGGCGAGACGATCCGCGTCGACGGCGCAATTCGCCTGCAACCGAAGTAACTCCGACTCCTCAGGTCAGCGCTCATGAAAGCCAGCGAAATCAAGAAAGGCAACGTCGTCGAGCACGACAACAAGGTCTACCAGATCCGCGATATCGAGCGCAGCTCGCCGCAAGGCCGCGGCGGCAACGTGACGTATCGCTTCAGCATGTACTCGGTGCCCGGCGGGCAGAAATTCGACCTGAGCCTGCGCGCCGAGGACGATCTGCGCGAAATCGAGCTGTCGCGGCGCCAGGCGACGTATTCCTATCGCGAAGGCGACACCTTCGTGTTCATGGACGCCGAGGACTTCACGCAGTACATGCTCGATGCGAACGCGATCGGCGACGCGGCGGGCTACATCACCGACGGCATGGAAAGCTGCTACGTGCAGCTCATCGAGGACCAGCCGGTCGCGGTGCAATTGCCGCTGACCGTCACGCTGACCGTCGTCGACACGGCGCCGGAAATGAAAGGCGCGACCGCGACGAAGCGGCCGAAGCCCGCGAAGCTCGAAACCGGTCTCGAAATCCTCGTGCCGGAATACGTGGTCAACGGCTCGCGCATTCTCGTGAGCACCGTGACCGGCGAATACTCGGGTCGCGAATAAGCGAACGCGAAGCGAACGGGGTCAGGTTCACTTAGCCGAACAGCTAAGTGAACCTGATCCCGTCCGCCGTTCGCTCGCGCCATTTGCGCGCCATGCGCTGCAGCGATTCGTCGTAGTCGGACGATCCGATCATCGCGCCGATGTCGCGCCACGCGAGTTCGAGCGACTCTTCGCTGACGGCGAATTGCTCGCTGCCGCAACACCGGACGACATAACGCAGGTCATAGTGCCAGTGGCCCGGCACCTCGCGGTGATCCGGAATCCAATGCCGGTCGAGATCGAAGATCTCGCGCTCGATCGACAGATCGGCGAGTCCCGACTCCTCTTCCGCTTCGCGCAGCGCGACCGCGACGAGGTCCGCATCGCCGTCGGCATGGCCGCCGAGCTGCAGCCAGCGCTGCAGCTTGCGATGGTGCGTCAGCAGCACGCGCCGGCCGTCGGCGCTGACCAGCCACGCCGCACCGGTCAGATGGCCGATCGCGAGTTCACGCTGCGCCGCATCGGCGTACGTGCGCATGAAATCGCGAAACTGAGCGACTGTTTCCTGTTCGTCGGCATGACGGATGGCATACGCGTCGACGTCGCGCAGCCATGCGTATTGCCATGCGGCCAGTTCCTGCGCGGGAAGATCGGCGGAGTCGCTCATCGGGGGGCGCTTGCTGGCCTAGGAAGGGTCGCGTATTTTAGCCCGGTTTTTGTCGCGTCCCGTGAAACGGCGCGAGTCATGCCAGGCTTCGCAGGCAGTCTGCTGCTGCTGGCGCCGGGTCACAGTAAATATCGTGGGAGGGGATGCAATGATTTTCTGGCGCGTCAAACCGCTCGACCAGATTCTTGAGAACGCCGAGAAGAAGAGCCTCAAACGCCAGCTCGGCGCGCTGCAACTGACCATGCTCGGCATCGGCGCGATCATCGGCACGGGCATCTTCGTGCTGACCGCCGAAGCCGCGCAGAAGGCCGGTCCCGGCATGATGGTCGCTTTCGTGATTGCGGCCGTCGTCTGCGGTCTTGCCGCACTCGCCTACGCCGAACTTGCCTCGATGGTGCCGGTGTCCGGTTCGGCCTACACGTATACCTATGCGGTACTCGGCGAGGCCATGGCCTGGATCGTCGGCTGGGCACTCGTCCTCGAGTATGCCGTTGCCGCCGGCGCGGTGGCCGTCGGCTGGTCCGGCTATGTCAACGGACTGCTGAACGCCGCAAACATCGGTCTTCCACAATTCCTGCAGGTCGGTCCGTACAGCGGCGGGGCGTTCAACCTGCTCGCCTGCCTGATCTCGCTCGTGATCACGGGACTCCTGATCATCGGCACGTCCAAGAGCGCCTGGGTCAACGCGGTGCTCGTGGCGATCAAGATCGTCGCACTCACGGCCTTCGTCATCCTCGCCGTACCGGCCGCAAAGTCGGTGAATTTCGAACCGTTCATGCCGACAGGCTGGGGTACGCCGATGGGCGGCGTCGGTGTGCTCGGCGCCGCGGCGTCGATCTTCTTCGCCTACGTCGGATTCGACGCCGTTTCGACGGCTGCCGAGGAAACCAAGAACCCGAACCGCAACATTCCGATCGGCCTGATCGGTTCGCTCGCGGTCTGCACCGTGTTCTATCTGCTCGTCGGCTACGGCGCCGTCGGCGCGGAAGGCGCACAGCCGCTGTACGACGCGGCCGGCAAGCTGCTCGAGCCGGGCACCAAGGAAATGATGGAGGCCTGCGCGAATTCGACGGCGCTGGTCTGCAGCAACGAACCGCTCGCCCACGTGCTGCGCTCGCTCGACCACAACACCATGGCCTACCTCATCGGCATGGCTGCGAGCCTCGCGCTGCCGTCGGTCATCCTCATGATGATCTACGGCCAGACCCGCATCTTCTTCGTCATGTCGCGCGACGGCCTGCTTCCGGAAATCTGTTCGCGCGTACATCCGACCTTCCACACGCCGCACATGATCACGCTGATCACCGGCGTCGGCGTTGCGATCTTCGCCGCGTTCTTCCCGGTCGGCATCCTCGCCGACATCTCGAACTCGGGCACGCTGTTCGCTTTCATCGCAGTGGCGTTCGGCGTCATGATCCTGCGCCAGACACAGCCGGGCCGCGCGCGTCCGTTCCGCACGCCGCTCGTGTGGCTGGTCTGCCCGCTCGCCGTCCTCGGCTGCCTGCTGCTGTTCGTGAACCTGTCGACCAAGGCATTGACCGTGTTCGCGTGCTGGACCGTGATCGGCCTGTTCGTCTATTCGATGTACGGCCTGCGTCACAGCGACCTGGCCAAGAACGGCGCGAAGTAAGCTCGTGCTCCGGGGGCCGGCAACGCCGGCCCTCGGTTTCGCCCGTATGGCGCACTGTTTCCTGCGCGATCAATGACTTGGCTGCCGGACTCGACCGTTTCGCTGCCGCTTACGGCGCAGTTCAGCGAAGCCCTTTTGCGCTCAACGACTTAGCGAGTTCTTTCGCAGTCGGGCCGCATTTGCTCACCGGCTATGCACAGTTTCCCCCCGGTCTCGAAAAATTCTTCAAACCGTTGAGCAGAGTGGATATTGCGGCTCGCGCACACAAGCAATCCACGGCTTATCCACAGGCCGTCGTTCGCTCGGCGGAACGGCAGCGGTTATGATCAAGGTCCGCGGGAAATACACTTGGCAGTGGGCCCCTCGGAATGCGGCTCGGATGCGTTCAGACGGGTTAGCTCCTCGGTCTGGACGCATCCGGGCAGCGACTTTCCCCCGGTTTTTCCCTCCTTTCGCCCCCCGATACCTGCTTTTTTCGTCGAACGCGCGCGTGCCCGCCGTGGCATGCCGAAGCGCCCGGCCGTCATAACTGAACGCGTGACGCTCGGTTATAGTGACGGCCCGTCCGTGTTTCCGAATCCATGACCGAATCGCAACTTCCCGACGCCGAACGGCTGGCCCTCTGCGCGCGTGAAATCGCCGAAGCCGGCCGCGAACTCGGCGCCCGCGGCTGGACGCCGGCCACCAGCAGCAATTTCTCGCGCCGCTACGACGACCGCCACGCCGCCGTGACGATATCGGGTCGCGACAAGGGCCGGCTCGGCGTCGACGACATCATGCTCGTCGACCTCGACGGCAACGCCGTCGGCACGACGGCGCGGCCCTCCGCCGAAACCCTGCTGCACGTGCAGATGTACCGGCGCGATCCCGCGATAGGTGCCGTGCTGCACACGCATTCGCACAACCAGACCGTCGCCTCGCGCCTGTACGCGGCGCAGGGCCTGATCCGCTTCAGCGGCCTCGAACTGCAGAAAGCCATCACGGGCTACACGACGCACGAAAGCGAACTCGACCTGCCCGTATTCCCGAATACGCAGGACATGCCCGAACTCGTCGCGCAGGTCGACGCGTGGCTCGACGCCGGCAGGCCGCTGCACGGCTACTTGATAGACGGCCACGGCATCTATACCTGGGGCCGGACAATGGCCGAGGCCAAGCGCCATCTCGAGGCGTTCGAATTCCTGCTGGCCGTGGAACTGGATCTTAGGAGGCTGCGCGCGTGAGCCGCTTGCGAATCTTTGCCGAAGGGCAGCCGGCGCAGCCGCTGCTGGATACCGACGACCACGCGCGCATCGCCGCCGAGCTCGGTCAGGTCGGCGTGCGCTTCGAACGCTGGGCGACCGACGCCGCAATCGAACCCGGCGCCGCGCCGGAAACCGTGATCGCCGCGTACCGCAGCGACATCGACCGGCTCATGCAGAGCGAGGGCTACCAGGCCGTCGACGTCATCAGCCTGAAACCCGATCACCCCGACAAGGCGCAGCTGCGCCAGAAGTTCCTCAACGAGCACACGCATTCCGAGGACGAAGTGCGCTTCTTCGTCGCGGGCCGGGGCCTGTTCACGCTGCACGTCGCCGACAAGGTCTACGAGGTGCTCTGCACGCAGGGCGATCTCATCGGCGTGCCCGACGGCACGCCGCACTGGTTCGACATGAGCGAGCAGCCCTACTTCGTCGCGATCCGCCTGTTCACGAACAAGGAAGGCTGGGTCGCGAACTTCACGGGCAGCGACATCGCCGGCCGCTTCGCGCGTCTGGATGCCTGATCCCTCCGCGGCGCCGGCTCGCGCCGGCGCCTTCGCGCCACCGAACGAACGACCGATGACCCGCGCGATCCTGACCGATATCGAAGGTACGACCAGCTCCATCAGCTTCGTCAAAGACGTGCTGTTTCCGTATGCGCGCGACCACGTCGGCGCGTTCGTCGCGGCCAATGCCGAGAATGCGGAAGTCCGGCGCTGGCTGGCCGCAACTGCGCAGGAAGCCGGCATCGCCGAGGACGATCGCGACGCGATCGTCGCCGTGCTGCGCCGGTGGATCGCCGAGGACCGCAAGGCCACGCCGCTGAAGGCGCTGCAGGGCATGCTCTGGGAAGCCGGCTACCGCGATGGCGTCTATCGCGCGCATGTCTATCCCGAAGTCGCGGCGCGGCTGCGCGCGTGGAAAGCGCAGGGCCTGCCGCTCTATGTCTATTCGTCGGGATCCGTCGCCGCGCAGAAGCTGTTTTTCCGCTACAGCGAAGCCGGCGACCTGCTGCCGCTGTTCGACGGCCATTTCGACACCGAGATCGGCGGCAAGCGCGAGAGCGCCTCGTATGCGCGCATCGCCGAGTCGATCGGCCTGCCGCCCGGCGAGATCCTGTTCCTGTCGGACATCGTCGAGGAACTCGACGCCGCGCGCGCCGCCGGCCTGCAGACGACATGGCTCTGCCGCCCGCCGCTGCAGTGTCCCGCCGACAGCGCGCATCGCTGCGTCGGCGACTTCGACGCGATCGCGGTCTGACGCCGCGGGCATGAGCCGCCCCGACATCGCGCGGCTCGCTCTCGCGCTGCTTGCCGGGCTGGCGCTCGGCTGGTGGCTGCGCGGTCGTGATGCCGCGCCGCCCGCAGTGCCCGTCGCTGCGGTCGCCGCACCGGCCGACGGTGCGCCCGACGCGACGACCCGAGCCATACCGGACACGGTGCCGGCAACCGATTCCGCCGAACTCATCGACAACCTCGCGGCGACGCGCGAACTGCTCGCGCGCTGGTTCCCGGTCCTCGGGTCCGGCGATGCGCACGACGGCCCCGACTACAGCGCCGAGCGCGTGTTCTACGACCTGCTCGACCGCGTTGACGAAGCGCTCGCGTCGCTGCGTGCGCAGACGCCCGGACATACCGATCTCTACGTCGTCGCCTTCGCCGGCGACGGCGACGAGAACGTGTTCCGCAACGAAGTCGAATATGTGGAGAAATTGTTTTCCGAGCGTTTCGACGCGCGCGGGCGCGTCGTCGTGCTCGAGAACAATCCGGCGACCGTCGAGACACGGCCGCTCGCTACCTGGACCAATCTCGAACTCGTGCTCGACGGTCTGCTCGAACAGGACCGCTTCGATCCCGACGAGGACATCCTGCTGCTGTTCATGACGAGCCACGGCGACGAGGACCACGACCTCTATGTCGGCATGGACAACCTTCCGCTCGACTGGATCGGCGCCGAAGACCTGTCGGAAATCCTCAACACGCGGCCATTCCGCTGGCGCGTCAACATTATTTCAGCCTGCTATTCCGGCGGTTTCGTCGACGGCCTCAGGAACTCGACGAGCATGGTCATCACCGCCGCGCGCGCCGACCGCACGTCGTTCGGCTGCGGCGCCAATTCCGACATCACGTATTTCGGCAAGGCATTCTTCGTCGAGGGTCTCAATCAGACCGACACGTTCCGCGGCGCGTTCGAGATCGCGCGCCAGCTCATCGCCGACTGGGAAGCCGCGGACGAACAGCAGGCGTCCGAGCCGCAGATCGCGAGCACGCCGCTGATCGAGGCCAAGCTCGCGCAGTGGCGCAGCGGCATCCGGCTCGGACCGCCGCAGCCGTTCGCGCCCGCCGGCGCGCCGGCTCCATCGAATCAGTCCAGCGCGAAGTCGATGAAGCAGTAGCCGTCGGCGCGTTCGCGGCCGTCCTCGCGCAGACGCAGCGGCTGTGCGAAGCACGGGCCGTCGACGACGACGGTGTGGTATTCGCCCGCTTCGCCGCAAAGGTCGATGCCGGCGCGACGGAATTCGTCGACGACCGCGTCGTCGAGCACGCGGCCGAGCAGCCGCGCGTCGAGCTTGTCTTCCTGTACGGCCACGATGCGCGTGACGAAGCCGGCGTCGAAGAATTCCCGCAGCAATGTTTCACGCGGCTCGTCCCAGATCGGATGCAGGCAGTCCAGGCCGAGATCCGCGCAGACGCTGCGGCACCAGATGCGATGCGCCTGGAGATCGATGTCACCGAACCCGACCGCGACGACACCGGCCTCGTCGCGCAACTGCGCGAGCGCGGCGCTGAAATTGCGCCGGTAGTCGGTCAGGCTCGTCGCGACCTCGACGATCGGCGCGCCGATCGCGGCGACCTGTGCGCGCAGCACTTCGGGCCGCAGCCGGTGCGAACGCGTGCGCGAACCGTCGTCGACCAGCGTCGTGACGAGCGCGGCCGGCGTGCCGCGCCGCTGCCACAGCCGCCAGAGACTCAGCGCCGAATCCTTGCCGCCGCTCCAGGACACCGCATAAGACTCTCGCATCGCGCGCTTCCATGTCGAAAGCGCAATTGTTGCGTAGAGATGCCCGTAGAGCGCAATAGCCGAAGAGCATCGCGCCGCATTCCAGCAAGACGCAATGCCCTTCGGTTATTGCGTCCCATACGCCGCGACGAAGCTCGTCGTGGCCGACTCGATGCGGTTGCGGCCCAGCGTCTTGGCGCGGTACAGCGCGCCGTCGGCGCGCGTGACGAGCGTCAGCGGGTCGAGCCCGGCCTGCGGCATCAGCGCGGCGGCGCCGATGCTGACGGTCAGGTGCGGTCCGACGCGCGAATACGCATGCGGCAGCGCGAGCTGCGCCAGCGCGCGTGCGATATGCGCCGCGACGCCAACCGCGTCGTCGAGCGAACTCTGCGGCAGCAGCACGGCGAACTCCTCGCCGCCGTAGCGCGCGACGCAGTCTTCGGAGCGCCCGAGCGCATCGCTCAGCGTGCGCGCAACCTGCCGCAGCGCGTCGTCGCCGGCGAGATGGCCGTAGCCGTCGTTGTAGCTCTTGAAGTCGTCGATATCGAGCAGCAACAGCGCGACCATCTCGCCATGCCGCTGCGCGCGGGTCCACTCGCTCGCGAGCGCCTCGTCGAAGCGGCGCCGGTTCGCGATGCCGGTAAGCCCGTCGCGGTGCGAGAGCTGTTCGAGCTGCCGGTTCGCCTCGCGCAGACGCAGGTTCGCCTGCGCGAGTGCGGCCGACTTTTCCTCGACGAGCCGGTTGATTTCGCGCAGCCGGGCATTCGTCGCCGCCAGATGCACGGCACCGGCGATCTGGTCGGCGAGCGCCGCGAGCATCTGCCGGTTCGCTTCGGTCAACGACTGCGGATCGGAGGCCTCGAGATTGAGCAACCCGATGAAATCGCCGTGCAGCCGTATCGGCAGCACGTATTCGCTCGTGACCGCGGGATTTCCGAGCACGTAGTCGGGGTCCTCGGTGACGTCGGGCACGTACTGGGCCTGTCCGCTGCGGAACGCGCGGCCGACCACGCCGAGGTTTTCCGGCCAGTTGCCGCCGCTGCGGCCGTGGAAGACCGACACGCCCGCATGCGCGCTGAAGCGCAGGCGCTGACTGCCGTCGGCGAGCAGCACGCCGACCGACTCCAGCGCGAAACGGTCTCGCAGGAAATGCACGATGCGCAGCAGCGCCTGTTCGAGACCGTCGGCTTCGATCGCCGCGCGCGACAGCTCGCTGAGCATGCCGAGCAGATCGAGACGGCGCCGCTGCTCGGCGTTGAGCCGCTCCGCCGCGAACGTGCCGGCGAGCTGCTCGGCCAGGGTTTCGAGCAGGTCGATCTCGTCGACGAACGCATCGCAGCGGATCGCCTCGGCGTTGATGACGCCCATGACTTCGCCGTTGTGACGCATCGCGACGCACAACTCCGAATGCGTTCCCGGCATGGTTTCGACATAGTTCGCGTGCCGCGTCACGTCCGGCACGTAGAGCGTCTGTCCGGTCGCGGCGACTTCGCCGACGACGCCGCTGCCGAGTTCGCGGCCGTAGCCGACGTGGATCGACGAGGGAATGTCGGCTGCGAGCGCTTCGCAGCAGAAGCGGTTTTCGCTCAGATCGATCGACGCGCAGGCGACGAACTCGCACTGCAGGTGTTCCTGCAGCAGTCGAACGACACGATGAAGGCGCTGGCGCAGCGAGAGGCTTTCGGCGGATATGCGCGCAATACGATGGATCAGCGCGAGTTGCCGCGCTTCGCGCTCGCGGCCGTTGCGAGCGGTCTCGCCGTGATCGGGCTGCGGCATCCGCCCTCCCCCGCAACGCGTTGATCCGAGTCTAGCAAGGTTTCCCGGACTTCATGCAAGCACGATGCCCGGCCACGGACCTCAGCGATGCCGGCGTTCCAGTTCGGCGACGGCATCGTGCAGCGACAGGCCGCGCGCGCGCAGCAGCACGGTCAGATGGAACAGCAGATCGGCCGCTTCGCCGATCAGCGCCGCATCGTCCTGGGCGACCGCCGCGAGCGCGGTTT
Source organism: uncultured Lysobacteraceae bacterium (assembly GCA_946480705.1). The sequence goes on from CAMLLF010000006.1 coordinate 9,425, forward strand.
CCACCCCTTCCTCGCCGACCTTCTGCGCAATCCGGCGCACCCCCGAATCGAACAGTTTCGTCGTGTAGCTGCCGGCCGGGCGTTCGCGCTCGCGCTGCGCGACGAGCGCATCGAGTTCGCCGAGAAAGCCCGGCACGCGCACGGCCTCGTCGCCGAAGCAGCTGTCGCGGCCCAGATGACAGGTCGGTCCCTGCGGTTCGGCGCGCAGCAGCAGGCTGTCGGCGTCGCAGTCGGTCATTGCTTCGCGCAGCAGCAGGAAGTGCCGCGAGGTCTCGCCCTTGGTCCATAGCCGCTGCCTGCTGCGGCTGTAGAACGTCACTTTTCCGCTTTCCAGCGTCGCGCGCAGCGCGGCTTCGTTCATCCATCCCTGCATCAGCACGGCGCCGCTGCGCGCATGCTGCACGACGGCCGGCAGCAGGCCGCCGCCCTTGCTCCAGTCCAGTGCCGCGGGATCGAGGCTCACGGCCGCACGCTCACGCCGCGTTCGCGCAGGAACGCCTTCAGCGGACCGATCGCCACGCTGCCGGAGTGGAATACGCTCGCGGCCAGCGCGCCGTCGACATCCGCCTGCGCGAACACATCGCTGAAGTGTTCCATCGCGCCGGCGCCGCCGGACGCGACGAGCGGCACGCCGCAGCGCGCACGCGCAGCGCCAAGCTGCGCCACGTCGTAACCCTCGCGCACGCCGTCGGCGCCCATGCAGTTCAGCACGATCTCGCCGGCGCCGAGCGCGATCGCCTCATCGATCCAGTCGAGCGTGCGCCGTGCGAGTGCGCGCGTCTTGTCCGGATCGCCGGTGTACTGGCGCACGCGCCACTCGCCGTCGGCGTCGCACAGGCTGTCGACGCCGACGACGACGCACTGCACGCCGAACGCGTCGGCGAGTTCGCCGATCAGCGCCGGCCGCTCGAGCGCCGGCGAATTCACCGAGATCTTGTCGGCGCCGGCCTGCAGCACGGCGCGCGCGGTATCGACGCTCGCAATGCCGCCGGCCACGCAGAACGGAATGTCGATGACCGCGGCGACGCGCTCGACCCAGCGGCGATCGACCGCGCGCTGCTCCGGGCTGGCCGTGATGTCGTAGAACACGAGTTCGTCGGCGCCTTCGTCGCGATAGCGCAGCGCGAGATCGAGAATGTCGCCGACGACGACGTGATCGCGGAAACGCACGCCCTTGACGACCTGTCCGTCGCGCACGTCGAGACACGGAATCAGGCGTCGCGTCAGCATGCGAGCGCCTCGGCGAGATCGAGCTGCCCCTCGAGCAGGCTGCGCCCGAGCACGACGCCGGCAACGCCGAGTTCGCGCACGGCGCGCACGTCGGCGATGTCGCGCACGCCGCCGGAAGCCTGTACGCGCAGGCCCGGCGCGAGCCGGCGCAGATGCGCATACAGTCCGAGATTCGGACCGGCCAGCATGCCGTCGCGATGAATGTCGGTGCAGAGCACGTGCACTGCGCCGGCTGCGGCATAGCGCGGCGCGAGCGTCTCCAGCGTCGGCGCCTCGCTCTGCGTCCAGCCGTCGCTCGGCAGTCGCCAGACACCGTTCTCGTCGCGCGTGTCGAGCGCGATGCACAGGCGTCCGGCGCCGTAGCGCACGAGCCACTCGGCGACGCGCTCGGGTTCGCGCACGGCGACGCTGCCGACGACGACGCGCGCGACGCCGGCGTCGAACAGCCGCTGCACGTCGTCCTCGCTGCGCACGCCGCCGCCGGCCTGCAGCTGGATCGCGGTGCCGGCCAGCGCTTCGATCAGGCGGAAGTTCTCGAGATTGCCGGCGCGCGCGCCGTCGAGATCGACGACGTGCAGCCATGCGGCGCCGGCCGTGGCGTAGTCCTGCGCGAGACGCAGCGGATCGACGCGATAGCTGGTCTGCTGCGAATAGTCGCCCTGGCGCAGCCGCACCACGTTGCCGGCGCGCAGGTCGATCGCGGGAATGATGTCGAAGTTCACAGGGTCAGGAAATTCTTGAGCAGGAGGGAGCCGACCGCGGCGGAGCGTTCCGGGTGGAACTGCATGCCGAAGAAGTTATCTTTTTGTACAACAGCTGAAAATGCCGCGCCATGGGTCGCAGCGGCCAAGGTCCACGGCCCGACCGGCGCGGCGTAGCTGTGCACGAAATAGGCATAGGCCTCGTCGGGCAGGCCGGCCAGCAGCGGATGCGCGCGCACCGCGGAGAGCCGGTTCCAGCCCATGTGCGGCACGCGCAGACCCGGCGCCGCGGCGAGCCGGTCGACTTCCGCGGGGATCAGGCCGAGGCAGTCGCGCTCGCTTTCCGCCGAGCGCGCGAACAGCAGCTGCAGCCCGAGGCAGACGCCGAGTACCGGCTGGCGCAGCGCGCGCAGCGTCCCGACGAGATCGCGCTCGGCGAGCCGCTGCATCGCGGGTCCGGCCGCGCCGACGCCCGGCAGGATCACGTGGCTCGCGCGGCGGATGCGCGCCGCGTCGGTCGTCAGCGGCGCGTCGACGCCGAGGCGCGCGAGCGCGTGACGGACCGAGCCGATGTTCGTGCCGCCGCCGTCGACGAGCACGACGTCGGCGCTCACAGCGCCCCCTTCGTACTGGGAAGCACATTGCCGTCGCGGCGCAGCGCCGCGCGCAGCGCGCGCGCGACCGCCTTGAAGCAGGCCTCGACCATGTGGTGCGCGTTGTCGCCGCGCACCGCGAGGTGCAGGTTCGCGCCCAGCGTCTCGCAGAGCGAGCGGAAGAAATGGGGTACGAGTTCGGTCGGCAGATCGCCGACGCGCTCGCGCGGGAAACTGCCGTCGAACACGAAATACGGCCGCCCCGACAGATCGAGCGCGGCGCGCGCGAGCGTCTCGTCCATCGGCAGCGTGATCGCGACGGCGGCGCCCGCATCGGGCTCGTTCGCGTCGCCGTAGCGGCCGATGCCGCGCTTGTCGCCGAGCGCGCGGCGCAGCGCCTGACCGAGCGCGAGCGCGCAGTCCTCGACGGTGTGATGCTCGTCGATGTGCGTGTCGCCGGCGCAGGAGACGGTCAACGCGACGCCGGCGTGCTTGCCGATCTGTTCGAGCATGTGATCGAAGAAGCCGAGCCCGGTCGCGACGACCGGATCGGCGCTGCGGTCGAGATCGACGCGCACGCGGACCCGCGTCTCGCGCGTCGTGCGCTCGAGCTCGGCGCGCCGCGGCGCCTCGCAGAGCGTGTGCGCGATGGCGTCCCAGTCCCACTCGCCGTCGCCGAGCCGGAAACCGCGCACGCCGATGTTGTCGGCGAACTCGATATCGGTCGCGCGATCGCCGACCATCGCCGACGCACCGCGGCTCCAGCCGTCGTCGCCGAGATAGGCGCGCATCAGGCCCGTGCCGGGCTTGCGCGTCGGCAACCCTTCATGCGCGAAGCTGCGGTCGATCAGCGTGTCGGCGAAGCGCACGCCCTGCGATTCGAAGATCTGCAGCATGAGCCTGTGCGGCCCCCAGAACCGGTCTTCGGGAAAGCTCTCGGTGCCGAGTCCGTCCTGGTTCGTGACCATGACGAGCTCGTACCCGGCCTCGACGCAGCGACGCAGCGCCGGAATCACGCCGGGCAGCAGCGCGAGCTTGGCATAGGCGTCGATCTGCTGGTCGGGCGGCTCGACGATCAGCGTTCCGTCGCGGTCGACGAAAAGATATTTTTTCATGCAGTGGATTCCTGTCGCCGCGCGAGCGCGTCGAGCAGCGCGCGGTTTTCCTCGGGCGTGCCGACCGAGATGCGCAGGCAGCCGGCCAGGCCGCGATAGCGCGACACGTCGCGCACGACGATGCCGGCCCGCAGCAGCCCGGCATAGACCGGCGCCGCGTCGCGCCAGCGCACGCAGAGGAAGTTCGCCGCCGACGGCAGGATCGCGACGACGTCTTCCAGACGCGCGAGCGCGGCGCGCAGACGTTCGCGCTCGGCGCACAACAGTCCGATGCGCTCGTGCGCCGTTGCGACGGCGTCGGGACTCGTGGCGGCGAGCGCCGACGCGACGCTGCCGGCCGGCAGCGGATACGGCGCGAGGATCCGCCGCAGCAGGCCGATCACCGAGGCCGCCGCCAGCAGCACGCCGACGCGCGCGCCGGCCAGCGCATAGGCCTTGGACAGCGTGCGCAGCACCGCGACATGGTCGTGCGCGGCAAGCAGCGTGCTCGCGCTCGCGCTGCCGGCGAATTCGAGATAGGCCTCGTCGACGACGAGCAGCGCGCGGCCGCGCAGCGCGGTTGCGAGACGGTCCAGCGTCGCGAGCGGCACGCAGTCGCCGCTGGGATTGTTGGGGGTGCAGACGAACACGAGCTTGACCGCCGGCGTCACTGCCGCGAGCAGCGCGTCGGCATCGAGACCGAAGTCGTCGGTCAGCGGCGCCTGCAGCACGGCCGCGCCCTGGATCGACGCGGCGACCGCATACATGCCGAACGTCGGCGGCGAAATCAGGATCGCATCCTCGCCTGCGCGGCAGAACGCGCGCACGAGGAGGTCGATGGCCTCGTCGCTGCCGCGTCCGACCAGCACCTGTTCCGGCGCGACGTCGTACAGCGCGGCGAGCTGGCGCAGCAGCGCGGCCGGCTGCGGATCCGGATAGCGGTTCAATCCTTCGCCGGCCCCTTCGGCAGGCGACCAGGGCGACTCGTTCGCATTGAGCAGCACCTGCCCGCCGGACGCCTCCATGCGCGCCGACGAATACGGCGTCAGCGCGCGGATCTCCGCGCGCGCGAGATCGAGCACGTTCATGCGCCGGCTCCGAGGCGTTCGAGCCGCAGCGCGACCGCGCGCTCGTGCGCGTGCAGTTGTTCGGCGTCGGCCAGCACGCGCGCGCACGGACCGATCGCGCGCAGGCCGTCGGGCGAGAGCTCCTGCACGGTGATCTGCTTGACGAAGCTCGCGACCGACACGCCGCTCCAGGCGCGCGCATAGCCGTAGGTCGGCAATACGTGATTCGTACCGCTGCAGTAGTCGCCGACGGCTTCCGGCGACCATGCGCCGAGAAACACCGAGCCGGCGTTGCGCACATCGGGCAGCAGCGCACGCGGATCGACGACGTTGAGGATCAGGTGCTCCGGTGCGTAGGCGTTGCTGATCGCGAGCGCCTCGGCGATATCGGCGACTTCGATCAGACGGCTGTGCGCGAGCGCGTCGCGCGCGAACGCGGCGCGCGGCAGCGTCTGCAGTTGCGCCTCGACCTCGGCCGCGACCGCATCGAGCAGCGCGCGCGACGGGGACAGCAGCATGACCTGCGAATCGCTGCCGTGCTCGGCCTGCGACAGCAGGTCGGCCGCGACGAACGCCGCGTCGGCAGCCGCGTCGGCGATGACGAGCACTTCCGACGGCCCCGCCGGAAGATCGATCGCGGCGCCGTCGACGTCGTTGGCGACCTGGCGCTTGGCTTCGGTGACCCAGGCGTTGCCCGGTCCGAACAGCTTGTCGCAGCGCGGCACGCTGGCCGTGCCGTAGGCCATTGCGGCGATCGCCTGCGCGCCGCCGAGCTTGAACACGCGGCCGACGCCGCAGAGTTTCGCTGTATACAAAACCACAGGATCGCACTCGCCGGCGGCGTTCGCCGGCGTGCACAGCACGACCTCGGGACAGCCGGCGAGCTGTGCCGGCACCGCGAGCATGAGCACCGTCGACGGCAGCGGCGCGGTGCCGGCCGGCGCATACAGACCGACGCGGCCGAGCGGCCGCAGCACGCGTTCGCAGACCACGCCCGGTGCAGTCTCGACGCGCACCGGCGCCGGTGCCGCGGCCGCGTGGAAACAGGCGATGCGTTCGCGCGCCTGAGCGATCGCTTCGCGCAACGCGGGGTCGACGCGCGTTTCCGCGGCGTCGAATTCGGCGGCGCTCACGGCGAGGTCGCCGAGTTCGCAGCCGTCGTAGCGGCGCGTCAGCGCACGCAGCGTCGCATCGCCGTCGGCGCGAACCTGCGCGACGAGGCGCGCGACGACGGCGCTGCGTTCGGCCGAGCCAACCTGTGCCGGCCGCGTCAGGCTCGCCGCGCGCGCCTCGGCATCGAGGGCATTCCAGATCAGCCGCTTCATGCGAGCATTTTCTCCACCGGCAGGACCAGCATGCGGCGCGCGCCCGCGCGGCGCATGTCCTCGAGATGCTGCCAGGTGATCGCGCCGTGGCAGACCGCCTGCAGCGCGACTTCGTCGAGGCTGCCTTCGATGCTCGTGATGGTCGGCTGCTGCCCCGGCGGCAGCAGCCGCGTGACGCCGGGCAGCGCCGCGCGCGTGGTCTGCAGCAGGACGAGCTTCGACTCGCGCACCTGGATCACGCCGTCGATGCGACGCAGCAGCAGTTCCTGCAATTCGCCGCGCTCGTCGGGCGGCAGCACCGTCGCCGCGGCGAGCACGGCTTCGCTGTCGAGAATGCTCGCGACCTCGCGCAACTGGTTGGCCTGCAGCGTCGCGCCGCTGGAAACGAGATCGCAGATCGCATCCGCGGTGCCGAGACGCGGCGCGATCTCGACCGATCCCGACAGCACGACGACCTTGGCGGTCACGCCGTTCGCCGCGAGCCAGGCGCCGGTCAGCGCGGGATAGGTCGTCGCGATGCGCAGTCCCTGCAGCGCCGATGCGTCGGCATAGGCGTCATCCTGCGCCAGCGCGATCGACAGGCGGCAGCGGCCGAAGCCGAGCGGCAGCAGCTCGCGGAACGGTTCGGCTTCGCCGCGCGACCGCGCGGCCGCCTGTTGTTCGGCGAGCACGTTGCGGCCGACGATGCCGAGATCGCAGACGCCGTCGGCAATCAGGCCGGGAATGTCGTCGTCGCGCACGAGCAGCAGGTCGATCGCGAGGCTTTCGCCGAAACAGAACAGCTTGTCGCGGCTCTGGCGGAACTTGAGGCCGCAGCGGGCGAGCAGTTCCTGCGACTGTTCCGACAGCCGTCCCGATTTCTGCACCGCGATACGCAGGCGGTCTCGCGTCTTCATGATTTGCTCCGCGTGGTCGTGCGCGATCTGGTCGCGGCGGCAGGCAGGCCGGCGACCGGAGAAGGCAGACCGGCGCGCCGGCGCGCCGGCTTGGGCAGCGGCGGCAGCGCTTCGTGCGCGACGACGGCGAGATAGCCGCCATTGCCCTGCTGGAGAAAACGCGCGACGCGGCCGATCGTCGTCACGCTGACCGAGGTGCGGTCGTGGATCTCGCGATAGGCGTAGCCGGCGAGCAGATACGGCACGACCCGCCAGCGGTCGACCAGCGCTTCGAGTTCGGCCGGCGTGCAGAGATCGCGCAGGAACGCGAGCATCTCGGCCGGCGTATCGAGCGACAGCAACGCGCGGCAGAGGCTTTCCTCGGCGGGCACCGGCGTGTTTTCGGGTTCGAGATAGCGTCGCTTCATGATTCAATGTAATAACGCATTAGAACATTACGACACTCTACTGCAGCGGCGGCCGCGCTGTAAACCCGCGCGGAAGGGGCGATGTCACAAAATGTTGCAGCCGGCGAATCGTCGTATGTCGGGCCTGTGTCGAACCGCGTCGAAGCGCTCCCGCAAGACGCGGACACATCGGCTTCACGTCGCCAATCAAGTAATTGCGCCCAACGCCGGCATCGGCGCGGCGGCCCGGCACGCGGACGCTGCGGCGCAGCAATGTGCCGGCGGCAGTGCCCGTGCGGTTGCGGTGCGTTGATCTGTCGCAGCGCCGTTCGTCGTTTGAGGACTTGATACGAAGCCGTGCTGGCAACGATCCTGCAAGGCACGTGTCGCGGCCAATGCCAAGGGGGGCTAGGGGTGGCGCATCTACTGCTACGTCTGTTGCTGCTGTGTGGCGTGCTGCCATGTCTCGCGGCATCGGCCGCCGCCGCGCCGATACTCGATCTGACCGCCGGACAGACCCGCGCGCCGCTGGCCGCGGTCACGACCTTCGCGGTCGATGCGCAGGCCGACCGGACCGCGACGGCGATGTTCGCCGCCGCCGACGCAGGCGACTTCAAGCCGGTGCCGGCCGACAGTGCAACCTTCGGTTTCGTCGACGGCGCCTACTGGTTCCACGCGCGCGTGGCCAATGCGAACCACACCGACACGCGCTGGCTGCTCGTGCTGGAGTACGCGCTGCTCGACGACGTCGACCTGTACGTACGCAGCGCCGACGGCGCGATCGAGCATTTCCAGTCCGGCGACCAGCATCCCTTCTCGCAGCGCTCGGTCAGCTATCGCCATCCGAACTTCTGGCTGCAGATCACGCCGGGACGGCCGCTCGACCTGCTGCTGCGCGTGCAGACCAAGAGTTCGATGCAGGTGCCGCTGACGCTGTACACGCCGACCGCGTTCATCGAACTCGCGCGCGATGCGCAGCTCGGCATGGGCGTCTACTACGGCATCCTGCTGGCGCTGCTTTTCTACAATTTGATTCTGTTCGTCACGCTGCGCGACCGCTCGCATTTTCTCTACAGCCTGCACGTGCTCGGCTTCGGCCTCGTGCTGTTCTGCCTCAACGGCTTCGCGTTCGAGTATTTCTGGCCGAATTCGACCTGGCTCGCGAACGCCGCGGTGCCGCTGTCGATGGCCTACGCGATGATCGCGATGCATCTGTTCGCGCGCGATTTCCTCGAACTGCCGCGCCGCTCGCCGCTCGCGAACCGGCTGCTGCTCGCCCTCGCCGGCTTCCACACGCTGATGCTCGTCGTGACGCCGCTCGTCGACTACCGCGTCGCCGTGCTGATCGGCACCGCGATGGTGTTCCCGGGCGTCAGCGCCGTGATCGGCGCCGCGATCGCCGTCGCGCGCCGCGGCTTCCGCCCGGCGCTGCTGTTCCTCGCCGCGTGGGCGATGCTGCTGGCCGGCACGCTGATCTACGCGATGGTCTCGTTCGGTTTCGTGCGCAAGACGTTCGCGACCGAGTACGGCATGCAGATCGGCTCGGCCGCGGAGATGATCTTCCTGTCGTTCGCCCTCGCCTATCGCTGGGCCGCGCTGCGCGCGGAAAACGAGCGCATCGCGCGCGAAGCGAACGAACAGCTCGAACAGCGCGTCGCCGAACGCACCGAGGAACTGTCGGGCGCGCTGCAGCAGCTCGGCGAGGCGCATGCGCGCCTGCGCGAGCACAGCCTGCGCGACGGCCTGACCGGCGTGTTCAACCGCCGCCATTTCGACCAGTCGTTCGCGCCGCTGCTCGCGCAGTGCATCGCCGACGCGCGGCCGTTCTCGGTGCTGATCACCGACATCGACCACTTCAAGCGCGTCAACGACGACTACGGCCACCTGACCGGCGACGACTGCCTGCGCTGCATCGCCGCGACCTTGCAGAACTGCGCCGGCGACGGCGCGGCCGTCGCGCGCTTCGGCGGCGAGGAATTCGTCGTGCTGATGCCCGGCGCCGACGAACTCAGCGCACGGCGCACGGCCGAATCGATCCGCCAGCGCGTCGCCGCGCAGACCTTCGCGCTCGACGGCGGCCGCGACCTGCATCTGACGGTCAGCATCGGCATCGCCACCGTGCGCGGCGATCTGCCGATCAGTGCCGACGCGCTGCTGCGGCGCGCCGACGACGCGCTCTATGAAGCCAAGCGCAGCGGACGCAATCGTGTCGTGCAGGGATCGGTTGCGGCCTGAGTCCGGCAGCGCATCGGACCGCAGGCCCGAACATGCCGTGGCGTCTCGACGCAGCAATCGTGCCGCGTCGATGAATAGTGATGCAGTTCACACTTTATTGCAGCGCACCAACCGCTCCCTACGCGGAATTCAGCCGTACGATCCCGCCCTTGTGTCGTTCCGGTTGGGGGGATAAAGCATGCGCAGCTCACTCGTCGTCGGCCTTTCACTTGCGCTCGCCGCGCTGTCGGCGTCCGCGGCCAGCCCGACGCCGCAGGTCGTCACCGTGCACACGCGCGACCAGGCACTGATCCAGCAGATGGCCGATCGCCTCGGCCACCTGCGCGTCGACGCGAAGAAAGGCACGGTCACGACCGAAATCAATCCGGAAGACCTGATCTGGCTGCGCACGCAGACCAGCGAGGTACTCGTCGAGAAGGAAGCCACCGAACTGCTGCAGCTGCAGACCTCGGGCCGCTCGCTGAAGACCATTCCGGGCTACGCCTGCTATCGCACGGTCGAGGAGACGCTCGGCGCGATCGACACGCTGGTCGCGGCGCACCCGAACCTCGCGAGCAAGATCGACATCGGCAACAGCTGGGAAAAGGTCACCTCGGGCGGCGACCCCGGTTACGACCTCGTCGTGCTCAAGCTGACCAATTCGGCGATCACGGGCACGAAGCCGAAGATGTTCTCGATGACCGCGATCCACGCGCGCGAATACACGACGGCCGAACTCAACACGCGTTTCGCCGAATGGCTCGTCAACGGCTACGGCGTCGATCCCGAA
>CAMLLF010000007.1 GCA_946480705.1 uncultured Lysobacteraceae bacterium
GTGTTCGTGGTCGTCGTGCCGATCGCCGAATGGCTGCTCGAGGACGGCTCGCTGGCGTTCGGCCTGGTGGCGCAGGCGGCGCGTTCGCGGAGTTGCACGCACGGCTTTGGCGTAGCCTCTCCGGCCAACCGCTCGGCCCGGGCGAGATGGAAACGGCGGCCGGCCGGGCGCTGCCGCTCGGCGGCGGCGAGCGCCTGAGCTTCGCGCAGATGCTCGCGCGCGTGCGCGAAGGGCTGGGTCGGCGCACGATTCCGCTGCCGCTCGACATTAATCTTTTGCGACTTGCGAGCCGCGTCACAGGCCGCGGCAGCGGGATGCTGCAGCGCCTCACGCACGATCTCGTCGCGGACAACGCACCGCTAGTCGAACGGCTCGGCATTTCGCCGCGTGCATTTCGGCCCGGCCCCGATTGCTGGCAGCCGTCCGCGTCGTGACGGCGGCGCCTGCATGGCCGTGCACGGACATGAAGTAGCAAAGTGGACTTTGCCGCTAATTGTGCTTATTTTGCTGCGGCGCAACAGTAGAAACTGTCCCGGCGAGTTCGTTAAATCCACGTTGCCAACGAGCGTTTGAACTCCCTAAGATACGAAAGCGTCGCTTCTCCACCTTGTTCAAGGAAATCTCCCTATGCAGGCCCGAAAGAGTTTGGCACTGGCGTTGTCGTCTGCGCTGTTGGCCGCTTGTGGCGGCGGCAGCAACAGTCCGCGCGCTACCCCAACGCCGCCGGCGAACAACGGCAACGGCACGCCCGTTACCGGCGTCATCGCGGCCCGCTTCGATCCGTCCAACGCCGATCCGGCGCAGCGCGTGATCCCGCTGCCGAACAACCTGCTGCTGTCGGGCACGACCGACCTCACGCTCAACATTCCGGTCGCCAATCCGAACAACTTCGCCGATCCGCAGGTCGCCGTGAACGCGCTCGACGGCTGGAGCACGATCGGTCCGGGCCAGGTGCAGTTCTCCGCGGCACCGAAGGCCAGCACCATCGTGCCGGGCGACACGATCCGCGTCTTCGAAGTCACCCTGACCGGTCCGGGCGGCGGCGTCACCGGCGTCGTGCGCGAACTCGCGCCGGCCACCGATTTCGTCACGGCCGTCGCGCCGTCGGACACCTCCAGCCGCACCGTCGCGATCGTGCCGACCAAGCCGCTGAAGCAGCTGACCAGCTACATGGCCGTCGTCACGACGGGCGTCACCGACAACAACGGCAACGACGCGACGCCGGACCAGACCTATTTCCTCGCCAAGCGCACGAGCCCGCTTTGCGTCAACGGCGCCTCGACCGAACCGCTGCTGCCGGCCGCGACGGCCTGTGCGCTCGAACCGCTGCGCCTGCTGACGAATTCCCACCTCGCCGCTGCGGCGAGCAAGGGCATTACGCCGGACAAGGTCGTCGTGAGCTGGGTGTTCACGACCCAGAGCGTCACGCCGGTACTGCAGGCAGCCGTCGGCAAGGTGCAGCAGTCGCCCGCGCCGCTGACGCGCGTCGCGCCGACCGGCAGGACCATCGGCGATCTCGGCCTCGGTCTCGCGCCGATCGCCGACATCTATATCGGTACGCTCGATGCGCCGTACTACCTGAAGGCGCCCGCTGCGGCGACGCCGCCGGCGCAGGCCGCTGCCGTGCTGCAGGGCTTCTGGCAGGCCGCACCGGGCGCCTACGTGCCGCCGTTCAATGCGGCCGGCCTGTCGCCGACCTCGACCAACGTGACGTTCGCGAATCCGTGCCCGGTCGCGACCAAGACCGAGACGATTCCGCTGGTGCTGACCGTGCCGAACGCCGCGTCCGGCAAGACGCGTCCGGCTGCCGGCTGGCCGATCGTGATCTACCAGCACGGCATCACGCGCAACCGCACCGACGCGTTCGCGATCTCGCAGACGCTGGCCTCGCAGGGCTTCGCGGTCATCGCGATCGACATTCCGCTGCACGGCCTGCCGCCGGGCCATCCGTTCAACATCGAGTCGACGCCGCTCGCGGCGACCGGCGCGCGTGAGCGCACGTTCAACGTCGACCTGATCAAGAACGACGGCACGGCGTGCCCGACCGGCCAGGCGATCTGCCCCGATGGTCAGCCCGATCCGTCCGGCGCGCACATGATCAACCTCGGCAGCCTGCTGACCTCGCGCGACAACCTGCGCCAGGGCATCGTCGACCTGTTCTCGCTGGCCAAGGCCGTACCGACGATCAACTACGACGGCGCCGCTGGCGCCGACTTCGACGGCTCGCGCATCAGCTTCGTCGGTCAGTCGCTCGGCAGCATCATCGGCGTCAGCTTCACGGCGTTCGAACCCAGCATCAACACGGCCGTGTTCAGCGTGCCGGGCGGCGGCATCGCGCGCCTGCTCGACGGTTCGGCCACGTTCGGCCCGCGCATTCGCGCCGGTCTCGCGGCGGCCGGCGTCAATGCCGGCACGCCGGACTTCGACCGCTTCATGGGCGCGGCGCAGCAGGCGGTCGACTCGGCCGATCCGCTGAACACCGCGTTCGCGCTGGCCGGCAAGCGCGTGCTGCTGCACGAGGTCGTCGGCGGCGGTACGGTGCTGCCCGACCAGGTCATTCCGAACACGGTGCCGGGTGCGCCGCTCGCGGGTACCGAAGCGCTGATCCGCACGCTCGGCCTGAGCTCGATCACGGCCTCGGTGCAGTCGGCGACCGGCGTGCGCGGCGCGACGCGCTTCACGCAGGGCAACCACGGTTCGCTGCTCGATCCGACCGCTTCGGCGGCGGCCACGGTCGAAATGCAGACCGAAATGGCGAGCATGATCGTCAGCGGCGGCGCGGCGGTGCAGGTCACCAACACGTCCGTCATCCGAACGCAGTAAGCGACCGACCAGGAACTTGGGGAATCCGAACATGAAGAACAACACCAGCTTCCGCGGCTCGCTGCGCCCGCTGGCGACGGCCGTCGCCGTCGCCCTCGGCGCCGCCGTCGTCCTGCCCGCCCAGGCTTTCGAATTCGGCGAGCAGGACGGTTTCCACGGCACCGTCAATTCCACCTTCACCTATGGCGCCGCGTGGCGCGTCGCGTCGCAGGACGACGATCTGATCGGCAAGGCGCAGTTCAATCCGGCGATCAGTCTCGCGCCGTTCTCGCTCGGCAGTCCGGAACAGCGCGCCGCGCGCGGCCGCTTTTCGGTCAACAGCGACGACGGCGACATGAAGTGGGACGACGGCGACGTGTTCACGAACGCCGTGAAGGCAACCGTCGAACTGAGCCTGATGTACGGCGCGAACACCGGCGCGTTCGTGCGCGCCTACAGCTTCTACGACTGGGAAAACGCGAGCCGCTACGACCTGTCCGAAGAAGCCAAGGAAAAGGTCGGCAAGGACACCAAGATCCTCGACGCGTTCGTGTTCCACAACTTCAACATCGGCGGCACGTCGGCGTCGGTGCGTCTCGGCCAGCAGGTCGTCAGCTGGGGCGAAAGCACCTTCATCCAGGGCGGTGTCAACGTCATCAATCCGATCGACGTGTCGAAGCTGCGCGTGGCCGGTGCCGAACTGAAGGAAGCGTTCCTGCCGGTCAACATGCTCTGGGGCTCGGTCAACCTGACCGACAACCTGTCGGCCGAAGCGCTGTACATGTTCGAGTTCGAGCAGACCGAAGCCGACCCGGCCGGTACGTATTTCTCGACGAACGACTTCGCGACGCTCGGCGGCAGCTACGTCATGCTGAACTTCGGCACGATCCCGCAGCCCGTCATCAATCCGGATTTCTACTACGGCTACTGCTTCGGCGGCAGCGGCACGGACAATCCGAACCTGCCCGCGCAGCTCAAGCCCGCCGCCTGCGGCGCCGCCGTGCCGCGCTCGCCGGACCGCTTCGCCAAGGACTCGGGCCAGTACGGCCTGCGCCTCAACTATCTGGCCGACTGGCTCAACAACGCCGAAATCGGCTTCTATGCGCTGAACTACCACAGCCGCCTGCCGCTGCTGTCGGGCCGCGCGGTCACGAGCACGGCCGTCAACACGGGCCGCTACTTCGCCGAATATCCCGAAGACATCCGCATGTATGCGGTCAGCTTCAACATGCCGCTCGAAGGTCCGGGCGTCGCGCTGCAGGGCGAACTGTCGTACCGCCCGAACTCGCCGCTGCAGATCGACGACGTCGAACTGCTGTTCGCTGCGCTGAGCCCTCTCAACGCCGTGATCCCGGCGCCGGGCCTGCGCTTCGGCAGCCAGCTCGGCCAGTACGCGCCGGGCGAGGAAATCCGCGGCTGGGACCGTCACAAGGTCTCGCAGCTGCAGGTCACCGCGACCAAGGTGTTCGGCCCGGGCAACTTCGTCGGCGCCGACCAGATCTCGCTCGTCGGCGAAGTCGGCTTCACCAACGTCTGGGATCTGCCGGATCCGTCCGTGCTGCGCTACCAGGGCGACGGTACCGATACCGGCGGCGGCTTCGACGTGACCTCGGGTGCGCTGCGCAATCCGCAGACGCAGCTCGACGGTTTCCCGACCGCGTTCTCGTGGGGCTATCGCATCGCCGCGCGCGCCGACTACAACAACGCCTTCGGCGGTGCGTTCACGCTGTCGCCGCGCATCGCGTTCAATCATGACGTCAACGGCATCAGCCCGGGCCCGGGCGGCAACTTCATCGAAGACCGCAAGTCCGTCACGCTCGGCACCGAGGCCAACTACCTCAACAAGCTCGCGTTCGACCTGAGCTACACGAACTTCTTCGGCGCCGGCAAGTTGAACCTGATCAACGACCGCGACTTCGTCGCGTTCTCGGTCAAGTATTCGTTCTAAGCATTCTCTGCGGGAGGGAAATACATGACGATGCTCAAGAAGACCCGGACAGCGGCGTTGGTGGCTTTCGCGCTGATATCCACCGCGGCACTGGCCAAGGTCAGCCCGCAGGAAGCGGCGAAACTCGGCATGACCGGGACGCCGCTGACGCCGATGGGCGCCGAGCGCGCCGGCAACAAGGACGGCACGATCCCCGAATGGAACGGCGGCGTCACGACGCCGCCGTCGGGCTACAAGGTCGGCGATCACCACCCCGATCCGTTCGCCGCCGACAAGCCGCTGTTCACGATCACGGCGCAGAACTACAAGGACTACGGCGACAAGGTCAGTGCCGGCCAGATCGGCATGTTTGAAAAATACAAGAACTGGAAAATGGTCGTTTATCCGACGCGCCGCAGCGCGTCGTATCCGGCGCGCACGTATGAAATGACGATCAAGAACGCCACGACCGGCGAACTCGTCGACGACGGCGAAGGCGTGGCGAACGTGGCCGAGGGCGTACCGTTCCCGATTCTCGACAAGGATCCGGTCAAGGCCGGCTACGAGGCGGTCTGGAACCACAAGCTCAAGTTCAAGGGCGTCGCCGGCCTGCGCTGGGCCAATCAGGCCGCACCGACCGCGACCGGCGCCTACACGCTGACGCGCATCAAGGAAGAACTGCTCGGCCTTTATTACAAGCCCGGCAACACGCTCAAGGACATCAACAACGTCCTGATCTATTTCTACCAGGAAGTCGTCGCGCCGCCGCGCCTCGCGGGCCAGGTGCTGCTCGTGCACGAAACCCTGGATTCGAAGAAGGAGCCGCGCCAGGCGTGGGTGTACAACCCGGGCCAGCGCCGCGTGCGCCGCGCGCCGAACGTCGCCTACGACAATCCGGGCACCGCGTCCGACGGCCTGCGCACGAACGACCAGACCGACATGTACAACGGCGCGATGGACCGTTACGACTGGAAGTTCGTCGGCAAGAAAGAAATGTACGTGCCGTACAACTCGTACAAGGCGCACAGCGACAAGGTCAAGCTCGACGACCTCGTGAAGCCGGGCTTCATCAATCCCGACCTGCTGCGCTATGAGCTGCACCGCGTCTACGTCGTCGAAGCGACCCTGAAGGCCGGCCAGCGCCACATCAATCCGCGCCGCACGTTCTACATCGACGAGGACAGCTGGCAGATCCTCACGATGGATCACTACGACTCGGCCGGCAAGCTGTGGCGCTATTCCGAAGCGCCGAGCGTGACCTACTACGAAGTGCCGCTGCTGTGGTCGACGCTGGAAACGCATCACGACCTGAAGTCGGGCCGCTACATCGTGTCGGGCCTCGACAACCAGGAAGCGATGTACGACTTCTCGTACCAGACCACGCCGGACATGTTCACGCCGCAGTCGCTGCGTCAGCGCGGCTTCCAGTAATTCCTGCAACGCGGGTACGCATTCGTCAGCCGCCGCCGTTCCGGGGCGGCTGATTGCGTTTTGGGGAACGTCGCGGAGCCGCGCCTGCGGCGGTGCCGCCGCATGTCGCCGCATCGCGCAATCCGTTCGCGGGCATTCCGCGACGGCGTGCGATTGCGCTAAGGTGAAGCGGCGAGGGAAGAGGCGAAAAACGCCGGGCGCAAGCGCCGGCAACGACCGCGACGCCGATGCGGCCGCCGCGACGACTACGAACAACGGCGCCGCAGGCCGGCGCCGCTCGGGATGGGCCGCAACGGTCCGTCCCACAGACTGCGAGGGGCTGGCTGATGGGACGTGGTTTGCAGGAATCGTTGAACGCGGCGCCGCGCCTGTGGCGTTCCGTGCTGTGGTCGTCGCTGCTCGTCAGCGGACTCGCGCTCGCGCAGCAGAGCGCCGCGCCCGAGGCGGCGAACGCGCCGGCGGCCGAGCCCGCGTCCGGAGCACCGGCCGCGGCGGCCGCCGACGCCGCGCCGATGGCGAAGGCCGCACCGGCCGTCGCCTGGCCCGAACCTTCGCGCAGCGCGGCGGAAATCATGCCGCTCGTGACGCAGTCGCTGCTGCTCGATCTCGTCGAATCCGGCAACCGCGCGATCGCCGTCGGCGAGCGCGGCGCCGTCGTCGTGTCCGACGACCGCAGCACCTGGCGCCAGATCGCCGACGTGCCGACGCGCGCGACGCTGACGGCGGCCGCGAGCGTCGGCAGCAAGGTCTGGGCGGTCGGCCGCGACGGCGTGATCCTCGCGAGCGAGGATGCCGGCGAACACTGGAAGGTCCAGCGCAGCGATCCCTGGAAGCCGGCGACCGATGCGTCGGCCGGCGACAACGCGCGCCATGGCGCGCCGCTGCTCGATGTCGTGTTTCTCGACGAGAGCCGCGGTTTCGCGGTCGGCGCCTACAGCCTGTTCCTCGAGACCGCCGACGGCGGCCTGACCTGGAACGAGCGCCAGATCCTCACCGCCGCCGCACCCGCGGCGACCGCCGCCGCGGCCGGCAGTGGGGAGAAGTGGACGTTTTCAAAAGAGGAACTCAAGATCGAGGACGAGTCCGAGCCGCACTTCAACGCGATCGCACGTACGAGCGACGGCTCGCTGCTGATCGCCGGCGAGCGCGGCAGCCTGCTGCGTTCGCGCGACAACGGCGCGAACTGGCAACGCATGAAGCTGCCGTACGATGGCTCGATGTTCGGCGCGATCGGCTTCGAAGGACAGCGCGCGATCGTGTTCGGCCTGCGCGGCCATGCGTTCGAGACCGAAAACCTCGGCGACACCTGGCGCGAAGTCGCGACCGATACGGAACTGAGCCTGCTCGGCGGCGTGAAGCTCGCCGGCGGCGGCGTCGCGCTGGTCGGCGCGAACGGCATCGTGCTCGTGCGCCGCTCGGCGACCGAGCCGCTGCGCGCCGGCGCGATCGATCCGGCCGGCGCGCTTGCCGCGGTACTGCCGATCGAGGGCGGCGCCGCCTTCCTCGTGGCCGGCGAGAACGGCGTCGCGCGCTTCCGGCCGCGCTGACGCGTCGGGGAAAAATCCAGCATTCCAGAAATTCCGGCCTGCGCGCGACGCGTCGCGACGGGCCGCCGCAGCACGAGGGGAAGACATGGCGGGTTCGATCAAGGCGGTAGACAATCCCAGCGCGTTCCACCGCTTCGCCGAACGGCTCATTTTCGGCAACCGGATGATCGTGCTCGTGCTGTTCGCGCTCGTCACGGTCGCGATGGGCTGGTTCGCCTCGCAGCTGCGCGTCGACGCGGGCTTCAAGAAGCAGATTCCGCTCGCCCACGAATACATGCAGACCTTTCTCGACTACGAGAAGGAGTTCGGCGGCGCCAACCGCATCCTGATCGCGGTCATGGCCAGGAACGGCGACATGTTCAACCAGCCGTTCATGCAGACCATGGAGAAGATCACGCAGGACGTGAAGTCGATCGACAACGTCGACGAGGCGCGCATCCGCTCGATCTTCACGCCGAACGTGCGCTTCGTCGAAGTCGTCGAGGACGGCTTCGCCGGCGGCAACGTGATCCCGCAGGAGTTCACGCCGAACGTCGAGGGCTTCGAATCCACGAGCGAGCAGTTCGCCACGATCAAGGCCAACATCGAGAAGGCCAACATCGTCGGCCGCCTCGTCGCCAAGGACTTCAGCGGCGCGATGGTGTGGGCCGAACTCGTGCCCGAAGGCGGCGAGGGCCAGGTCAAGCTCGACTACCAGAAAGTCGCGAAACAGCTCGAAGACATCCGCGCGAAATACGAGAACGACGCGACCAGCGTCCACATCATCGGCTTCGCGAAGATGGTCGGCGACATCAGCGACGGCGCGCGATCGGTCATCATCTTCTTCTTCCTGACGATCGCGTTCACCTGGATCCTGCTGTTCCTGTATTCGTCGTCGGCCAAGCTCGCGACGCTGACGGTGTTCTGCGCGCTCGTCGCCGTGCTCTGGATGCTGGGCGCGCTGCGGCTGCTCGGCTTCGGCATCGATCCGATGAACATGCTGACGCCGTTCCTGATCTTCGCGATCGCGGTCAGCCACGGCGAGCAGATGATCAACCGCTTCCGCGGCGAGATCTTCTTCGGCGGCCTCGAGGAAGGCACGGTCGAGGAACTGCGCCAGCGCCGCGGGGTCGACGCGCAGACCGCCGCGCGCCTCGCATTCCGCATGCTGCTCGTGCCGGGCTCGGTCGCGCTGATCGCCGGCTGCATCGGCTTCGCGACGATCCTGATCATTCCGATCCAGATCATCTACGAGCTTGCGATCACCGCGACCGTCGGCGTCGCGATCACGATCCTGACCGACCTGGTCCTGTTGCCGGTCATGCTGTCGTACTGCCAGCTGCGCCATCTGGAAAAGAAGCGCGAATACCGTCTGCGCCAGCTCACGCAGTTCGACAAGATCTGGTCGCTGCTCGCGAAATTCAGCCGCCCCGTGCCGGCCGCGCTGATCATTCTCGTCGGCGTCGCGATCTGGTTCTTCGCCAAGCAGTACGGCCATCAGGTCATGATCGGCGACGCCGAGAAGGGCGTGGCCGAACTGCGTCCCGAAGCGCGCTACAACAAGGACGCCGTGCTGATCAGCGAGAAGTTCTCGCTTGGCGTCGACATGCTCAACGTGATCGCCGAAGCGCAGCCGTCGGCCTGCACGACGAGCTATCCGGTCATGGAAACCATCGACCGCTTCGCCTGGCACATGCGCAACGTCGAAGGCGTCGAGCAGGTCATGACGCTGCCGATGGCCGCGAAGATCGTGAATGCAGGCTGGAACGAGGGCAACCTGCGCTGGCGTGCGCTGCCTCGCGATCCCGATACCTTGCGCATGGCCACGCAGGGCTTCGAGACCGACTCGGGCCTTCTCAACAACGACTGCAGCGCGATGCCGATCATGATGTTCCTCGGCGACCATCGCGCGACGACGATCGACCGCGTCGTCGCGGCGGTCAAGGACTTCCGCGAAAGCAACGGCACGTGGTCCGGCGGCAACGTGAATCTCATGAAGCAGCTGACCGACCAGGCCAATGCCGCGACCGAGAAAGGCGAGACCTTCCACAGCGACCAGGTCAATCTGCGTCTGGCGACCGGCAACGTCGGCGTGCTCGCCGCGATCAACGACAAGGTGCGCGAAGTCGACGCGGTGATGCTGTACCTGCTCTACGGCGCGGTCTTCGTCATGTGCCTGCTGAGCTTCCGCAATCCGCTCGCCGCGCTCTGCATCGTGCTGCCGCTGGTGCTCGTCACGGAACTCGGCCATGCGCTCATGGTGAAGCTCGGCATCGGCCTCAAGGTCAACACGCTGACCGTCGTCGCGCTCGGTGTCGGTATCGGTGTGGACTATGCGATCTACATCTTTGCGCGCATGCGCGAATCGATGCAGGCCGGTGCGCCGCTGACCGAGGCCTATTTCGGCGCGCTCAAGACCACCGGCATCGCGATCTTCTACACCGCGCTGACGCTCGCGGTCGGCGTGGCGATGTGGATCTTCTCCGATCTGAAGTTCCAGGCCGACATGGGTCTGATGCTGACCTTCATGTTCGTCGTGAACATGTTTGCGGCGCTGATCTTCCTGCCGGCGCTGTGCCGGTGGTTGTTGAGACCGTTCGAGAAGACGTGATCGGCCGCGCGCGCGGCAAAGCCGCGCGCGCCGACAACCGTGGCAGCAAGGCAGAACGGATACGGCGCAATGCCTTCGGTCATTGCGCCTTGCGTCATCCGGCTACGACCGTGTCATAGCCTTCGGCGCTGAACTGGATCAGGCAGAGGCCGTGGCCGAACGGATCGGCGAGGCGCACGATGCGGCCCCACGACGCATCGTCGATGTTGCCTTCGACGGTTGCGCCGGCGGCGACGGCGCGCGCGAGCGCCGCGTCGAGATCGTCGACGGCGACGTCCAGATGCACCGGCGTCCAGTGCCGCGCATAGTCGCGCCGGTGCGCCGCCGCGGCGATCGTTCCGGCGGCTTCCTCGAGCAGATAGATCGTCGCGTTCGCGCCGACGAGTTCGGCGACGCTGCGGTCGAACAGATAACGCGCGACCTGCAGATCGAGCGCCGCGCAGTAGAACGCGCAGCCGCTCGCGAGGTCGGGTACGTCGATGTCGACGATGATGCGAGCCATGGCGTGCTCCCTGCGAAGTCGGGGCAACACTAGCCGCGACGACGTAAAGACCGGGTGCTTGCGCGTTCGCGCGCGCGTTGCGACGCTCGTGTCTCGCCCACACCGACGAGGCCGTCGACGTGAAATTCGCCGTGTTCCTGCGCAACGTGAATCTCGGCCGGCCGCGCTGTCCGACCAAGATGCAGTTCGAGCAGGCCTTCGAGGCCGCCGGAGCCACCGAGGCCGCCTCGTTCCTCGTCAACGGCACGCTCGTGTTCGCCGCGCCGGCGCCGCGCGCGAATGCCGTGCTGAAACAGGCGCTGGCCTCATTGCACGAGACCTGCGGCCTCGTCGAGCCCGCCTTCCTGCGCCGCGTCGACGCGCTCGCGCGGCTCGTCGACGCCGACCCGTTCGTCGCCGTCGACCGCAACGCGGTCTACGAATGTGCGGTGACCTTCCTGTCTCCGCGCGTGACGCTGCCGGCGCTGCCGTTCGGATCGAGCCGCGGCGACGTCGAGGTGCTGTCCACCAACGGCAGCGAGGCGTTCAGCACCTGCCTGAAGCTCGGCAGCAGCCCCGGCAGTCCGAATGCGCTGCTCGAAAAAGCCGGCGGCGCACCGGCGACGACGCGCGCCTGGAATACCATAGTGCGCCTCGTCGCCCGCTTCGCCTGAGCGACATTCCCGACCGGAGCAACCCATGAACTACAGCGGAAGTTGTCATTGCGGCAATGTGAAATTCGAGGCCGAAGGCGCGATCGACGGCGCGATGGCCTGCAACTGCTCGATGTGCCGGCGGCGCGGCTCGCTGCTCTGGTTTCTGCCGCGCGACGCGGTCACGCTGCAGACGGACGAATCGGACCTCGCGACCTATACCTTCAATCACCACGTGATCAAGCATCGCTTCTGCCCGAACTGCGGCATCCATGTCTTCGGCGAAGGCACCGATCCGAAGGGCAATCGCATCGCCGCGGTCAACATCAGGTGCCTCGACGGCGTGGATCTCGATGCCGTTCCGGTGCAGCACTACGACGGCCGCTCGCTCTGAGCCAAACCGGAAAGCCGGCCTTCAGCCGGGCGCCCATAGTCTGCGCCGGCAGTCCGTTCCAGCGCCGCGGGTCGACTACCCGTATCTCCCGGGGAGAATTCCGATGCGTTGCCTGATCCTCGCTGCCGGCCTGCTCGCGGCCGGCGCGTCCCTCGCCGCCGATACTTACCGCAGCGGCACCCGTGTCATCAGCGTCGGCGACAGCGCGACGAAGCTGAACCAGATCATCGGCGCGCCGTCGTTCAAGGAGCCGATCGAGAGCAGGCAGGGCGGCTATGTCGGCGAGCGCTGGCAGTATGCGCTGGACGGCAAGACCGTCACGTTCGAGATCCGCAACGGCAACATCTCGGCGATCGACGAACAGCGCGACTGACACGTCGGTCGGGCTGACCCGCAGGCGAAGCGTTACATCGAGTTTTTCGCCGCGCCGATCGCGGGTCGAACGGATGCCGTTGCGTCGTCGCATGCGCGAGTTCGCCCGCCGAAAACCCCGCCATTCCTTTGTCACGCGGTCTCGCTGCGGCGGCACCTCGGTGTTGGGCTTCGCTGCGCTCAGCGCCAACCTGCGGTCTGGTCACCGCTCCACGAGCGCTAGCGCGAAGCGGCTCGCGCAGGCCGCGTGTTGCCGCACGTCGAGCGCGATGCCGTCGAGTTCGAGCCGTCGCAGTTTCGGCAGCCGGGTCAGCAGCGGCAGCAGGGCGTCCGGATCGAATTCGCGAGTTCGGCCAGCGCCGCCGGATCGGGTATCCCTTCGAATGCGATGCCGTTCGCTTCCATGCGCGGCAGCAGGATCAGTAGGAAATGCCGGCCCTGCGCAGCAGCTTCGCGACGATCCAGGCCGGTCCTATCAGCAGGTAGGCCAGATCTGTCAGGAACGACGGCCGCTTGCCTTCGATGTGATGGCCGATGAACTGGGCGATCCAGGCGGCGACGAACACGCCGATCGCGAGGTAGAGCAGGTTGGCTGGACCGAGCTGCCGGTACAGAAGTTCGGTGATCGCGCCGAGCACGACGAACACGGCGAACATCGCGAGCCCGAGCGTGCGCGACAGGCGCAGATAGAACGCGAGCGCGAAGAACATCGCGACGCCGGCCCAGAGCCCGGCGCGGCCGAGCAGCGAGGGCACCGGCACGACCCAGAGCGCGGCGATCACGGTCCACAGGATGGCCGGCACGCAGATCCAGTGGATCAGCACGTTGGTCGGATTGCGGTGATCTTCGGCGTAGTTGCCGAGCCAGCGATCGACCTCGCGGCGCGGGTCGGAATCGGTGTGGACCGTGGCGTTCATCGAGCACTCCCGCAGGCTGGCGAGGGGACTGCGCAAGCTTAGCGCGATCCCGTGCGCGCACGCACGCCGCTCAGGCGAACACGGCGTCGTGCTCGTCGATGAGGTCGATGCCGCAGGCGAGGTTTTCGACCCAGTCGAGGAAGCGGCCTATCGTGACCGGGTCGGCGAACGGCAGGCCGTGCTGCGGCACGATCATGCTCGGCGCGAGCGCGCGGATGCGCCGCGCCCAGAGCCGGCAGACCTTGTTCGACGCCATGTAGCGCCGGTGGAACGCCGCCATGGTCGGCACGTGCGCGTCGAAGTCGGTGACCGGGCGGTATTCGGCGTCGACCATCGACGCGCCCATGTCGCCGGAAAACAGGATGCGGCTGACCGGGTCGAAAAAGTGGAAATTGCCGACGCTGTGCAGAAAGTGCGCGGGCAGCGCGCGGATGTGCGAGCTGCCGAACGGAATGTCGGCGCCGTGGTCGGGCAGCAGCAGGTAGCGGTCCGCGCCCGAGTCCTTCTGGTAGTGCGGCACGGCATGCGGGATGAAGCGGCCCCAGAGCCGCGAGCAGACCACGGTCGCGGGCGTGTACAGCAGCCAGCGGTCGACCGAGCCGATGATGTCCGGGTCCTGATGCGAGGCCAGCACGTAGGTCAGCTCGCGCAGTGGCACGTAGCGCGACACCGCGAGACTCAGCGGCGTGTAGACCAGCGCGCCGCCCGGATCGATCAGCGCCGAGTTCGTGCCGCGGAGGATGAGGAACTGATTGGCCTGCACGCCGTCGTCGCCGCGGACCAGGTCGTGGAACGCGATGACGGCGTGATTGTCTTTGCGGAACAGCTCGGTGGGCATGGAAGGCGGCCGAAGGGGCGATGCCTTGCAGCGTAGGCGCCGGCGGGGCGGCGCTTTTTGACCTGGGTCAATCGGGGTGCATCGCTCCGTCTCCCCCAAGCGGGCCTGGAGGCGCGGGCTGAAGCGTCGCACTTCCGATTCCCGACTCCCCATTTTCCCCCGCGATCGACTAGTCGATCGCGATATCCGCCAGCCGCTTCAACGCCTCCGCATACTTCGCCGCCGTCGCGGCGATCACGGGCGCGGGCACGTGCGGGCCGGGCGTGGTCTTGTTCCAGTCCAGCGTTTCCAGATAGTCGCGGACGAACTGCTTGTCGTAGCTCGGCGGGCTGATACCGACCCGGTATTCGTCGGCGGGCCAGAAGCGCGAGGAATCCGGCGTCAGCATCTCGTCCATGATGTAGAGCCGGCCGTCCTCGTCGGTACCGAACTCGAACTTGGTGTCGGCGATCAGGATGCCGCGCTCGGCGGCATAGGCGGCGGCCCAGCGGTAGATGCGCAGCGTCGCGTCGCGGACCTGTTCGGCAAGATCGGCACCGACGCGCGACACGAGTGCGTCGAAGCTGATGTTCTCGTCGTGGTCGCCGACGGCGGCCTTGGTCGACGGCGTGAAGATCGGTTCGGGCAGTTGCTCGGCCTGACGCAGTCCGGCCGGCAGCGCGATGCCGCAGAGCGATCCGGTCGCCTGGTAATCCTTCCAGCCCGAACCGATCAGATAGCCGCGTGCGATGGCCTCGACCGGTACGGGCTTGAGCCGCTTCGTGATCACGCTGCGGCGCGCATAGGTGGCAAGGTCGGTGCCGGCCGGCAGCACGGTCGCGATGTCCTTGCCGGTCAGATGATTGGGACACAGGTGCGCGGTCTTGCCGAACCAGAAGTTGGAGATCTGGCAGAGCATTTCGCCCTTGCCCGGAATCGGGTCGGGGAGCACGACGTCGAAGGCGCTGAGCCGGTCGCTCGCGACGATGAGCAATTCCTGCGCCGACAGCGCGTAGACATCGCGCACCTTGCCGCGGTGGATCAGGTTCAGGCCGGGCAGGTGGGATTCGCTCAGGGTCGTAGGCACAGCCGGGCTCCGCGGAAAACGCGCATTGTAGCGGGCGGCCCGGCTAGAATCGCGCCGTTTCCGCCGCGGTATCGCCATGTCCCGTCCCGTTTCGGCCGCCGCCGCGGCCCTGAGCCCGCTTGTCCTCGTCGCCGTCCTTGCGTCCGCCGCGACCGCGCAGCCGCCGGCGAAACCGGCCCGGCTCGGGCTCTGCGCGTCGTGCCACGGCGAGAGCGGACGCGCGCTCATGAAGGGCGCGCCGCACCTGGCCGGGCAGGATCTCGAGTATCTGAAAACCGCGCTGGCCGCGTATCGCAGCGGCGCGCGCGACGTCGCGGTGATGCGCGCCGCGGTCGGCGCGCTGACGCCGGCCGAACTCGACGAACTCGCGGCCTGGTACGCCGCGCAGCCGTCCGCGCCGCCATGAGGCAATGGCTGGGCAAGATCGTCGGCGGACTGATCGGCCTGCTGCTGCTGCGCCATCCGCTCGGCGTCGTGCTCGGCATGCTCGCGGGGCACCTGTTCGACAACGGCACGTTCGCGCTGCGTTCCTCGCCGCGCCGCCGCGTCGCGCAGAGCTTCTTCGATCACCTGTTCGCCTTCGTCGGCGCGCTGGCCAAGGCCGACGGCCGCGTGTCCGAGCGCGAGATCGCGGCGACCGAACAGCTGATGCAGCGCCTCGGTCTCGACGCCGCGCAGCGCCGCGACGCCATCCACCGGTTCAACGCGGGCAAGACGCCGGGCTTCGATGTCGAGCGCAACATCAACGACCTGCGCGTCTGGTGCCTCGGCCGCCGCGACCACGCCTACGTGCTCATCGACGTCGTGCTCGACGTGGTCTTCGCCGACGGCGCGGGCGCGGCGCGCATGCAGCTGCTGCGACGTCTCTGCGCCGCGCTCGGCGTGCAGGAACACGAACTCGCCGTGCTCGCCGCGATGAAGGGGCACGCGTGGACGGCACAGTCGTGGACCTGGTCGCAGGGACCGGGGCCGGGCCACGCGCCGCCGCCGCCGCGCACGCGCAGCGGTCCCGATCCCTATGCCGTGCTCGGCGTCGCGCGCGATGCCGACGAGCGCAGCGTCAAGCGCGCCTGGCGCAAGCTCATGAGCGAGCACCACCCCGACAAGCTCGGCGACGTGCCGGCCGCACTGCGCGAACGCGCCGAGCAGCGCGCGCGCGACATCAACACCGCCTACGAACGCATCAAGAGCGAGCGCGGCTTCCGCTGAGCGCCGCCCATCCGTCCACTACCCTTCGAGACCCGCCATGTCCCGCCAGCCCGCCGTGATCGCTCCGTCCATCCTGTCCGCCGACTTCGCGCGCCTCGGCGACGAAGTGACTGCGGTCATCAACGCCGGCGCCGACTGGGTGCACTTCGACGTGATGGACAACCACTACGTGCCGAACCTGACCATCGGTCCGCTGGTCTGCGAGGCGCTGCGCAAGCACGGCGTCACCGCGCCGATCGACGTGCACCTCATGGTCAAGCCGGTCGACCGCATCGTGCCCGACTTCGCGAAGGCCGGCGCCACCTGCATCACGTTCCATCCCGAAGCCTCCGATCATGTCGACCGCACGATCCAGCTGATCCGCTCGCACGGCTGCAGGCCCGGCCTCGTGTTCAATCCGGCGACGCCGCTGTCCTATCTCGACTACACGCTCGACCAGCTCGACCTCGTGCTGATCATGTCGGTCAATCCCGGCTTCGGCGGCCAGAGCTTCATTCCCTCGGCGCTCGACAAGCTGCGCCGCGTGCGCGAGATGATCGACCGCAGCGGCCGCGAGATCCGGCTGGAGATCGACGGCGGCGTGAAGCCCGACAACATCCGCGAGATCGCCGCGGCCGGCGCCGATACCTTCGTTGCGGGCTCGGCGATCTTCGGCAAGCCGGACTATGCCGAGGTCGTGCGCGCGATGCGCGCCGAGATCGCGCGCGCCGCCTGAGGCCTGCAGGCGCACGGCCTCGACGACGTAGCGCAGCGGTCCGCCCGCAGTCCAGTCGTCGAACGGAAAGCAGGTCACGAGCAGCAGGCGTTCGCCGCCGGCGGCGTCGGCCGCGATGCGCGTCGTGCGCGCGTCGACGACGCGGCGCGCGGTCACGCGATAGCTGTGCTGCGCGCCGCCGCGTTCGATCGTGATCGTCTCGCGATCCTTCACAAGGCGCAAAAAGGAAAAATGCGTATCGCGGTGCCCGCTGATCACGCTGGTGCCGGCGGCGCCGGGCAGGGCGCTCGCCTCGTTCCAGGCCGGACCGAAGGCGAGCGTGCGGCCCGAGTCGCCGGCGAGCACGATCTGGTCGACGCCGAGCGCGGCCACGCGCAACCGCGCGACCGGGCGCGTGTCGGCCCAGGGCCAGGGCTTCGCGGCGGTTTCGCCGGCTTCGCTGCGCTGCCAGGCGCGTTCGAGCAGTACCTGCGCGAGCGCGGCCTTGGCCTGCAAATAGCCGGCGTTGCCGATCAGCAGCACGGCGCAGGCCAGCAGCAGGCCGCGCAGGCGGCGGCGCGAGACGGCGCTCACCGCAGCGCACCGTTGCGTTCGCGCAGCGCGAAGCCCAGCAGCAGCGCGAGCAGGCCGAGCGCGAGCCACAACTTCGACGAAGTCGCCGTCTGCGCGAACGCGACACTGCCGTCGGGCAGCGCGTTGTCGACGGTGACCTGCTCCAGCGCTTCGTCGGCGGGCCGCTGCGGCGTCCGGTCGACGGCGACGAGGCTCGTGTAGCGGCTCACGAGATGGTGGCGCAGCGCGACCGCGACCAGGTCGCCGCGCAGCGCGCTCTCGTCGCCGCCGCGGCGCATCGCGTCTTCGATCGCTTCGATCTTGCGCTGCGCCCAGAGGCGGCCCAGCCCCTGCGCGTTGCCGCGCAGGTCGAGTGACAGCGGCTGCGACCAGGCTGCGCCGGCGAGCTGGCCTTCGACTTGCGCGCGGCCGGACGCCGCATTCGCCGACAGTTTCGCGATCGCGAGCAGCGGCTCGCCGTGATAGAGATCGGGCAGGCGCTGCGGATAGATCTCGGCTTGGGCCGGCAGATTCAATTGCAGATCGCGCAGGGCCGGCCGGTCGAGCTTCGCGAACAGCTTTTCCATGGTCTCGTCGACCGCGTCGAGGTCGCGGATCACGAGCGAACTGCCGCGGCCGAGTTCGCCGGCCTTGCGCAGGAACTGCGCGTTCGGCGCGCTGCCGATGCCGACCGGGAACAGGCGCGAATCGCGCAGCTGCGTTTCCATGGTCTGGTACAGCGCGTCGGCCTGTTCGACGGCGCCGTCGGTCGCGAACACGATCTGGCGCAGATAGCCGGACGGCGCGTCGTCGCGCAGCGCCAGTTCCAGCGCCGGCAGCATCTCGGTGCCGCCCGTCGCGCGCAGTTGCGCGACCCAGTCGCGCGCGAGCGCGACGTCCTTGGGTGCCGCCTCGACCGCGCGATCGAACAGCGGCGTCGTGACCGAGTTGAACTGGATCACGTTGAAGCGGTCGCGCGGCGTCAGGCGTTGCAGCGCGAGATCGAGCGCCGCGCGCGCCTGCACGATGGACTTGCCTCCCATCGAGCCCGAGGTATCGATGACCAGGATGAGTTCGCGCGGCAGCGGTGCCGCAGTCTGGGTCGGCGGCAGCAGCATGAGCAGCGCGAACTGCTCGTCGCCGGCGTGCTCGCGCAGGAGTGCCGCGGTCGGTGTCGCCGACGGTTTCGGCGACCAGCGCAGCACGAAATCGCGGTCGGCGGCGACGACATCGTCGGCGAGGCGGATCGCGTAGCGCCGGCCGTTTTCGCGGATCGCGAGCGCGTGCGTGCCCGATTCGACGCGCGCCAGCGGCACGCCGGCATCGAGCGTTGCGGTGATCACGACGGTCGGCGGACCGACGTGCGCCGCGGTCGCCGCGCGGGCCGCGGCATCGGCGTCCTCGACCGCGGCCGGATCGCCGGCCGCGCCGTAGCGCGGCGTGTAGGTCAGCG